>CAZUAM010000527.1:0-5316 GCA_964618095.1 uncultured Planctomycetaceae bacterium
ACTCACCAAAACGCCATGAATTCACCCACAGATTCTGGCGAAGACCCCAAAAAAACTAACGTGGGAATCCAGGCTAGAACTACTGAGTCTCCGATTACCCTCGTTAGCGTCGGCCGATAAATAACTTCCCGTTTTCTTGTGGGAGGCGACTCTGTCGGCGACAAACGTGCGGCCATGCGCAGTCGCCGACAGAGTCGCCTCCCACAACTTATTCTTCGGCCGCCCCTCAGCGTCCCCTGTCAACCGCCCGCACGACCGGGACCAGCAATCCGACGACGATCCGCGGCATCGGATGGAATCCGGCTGTAAAGGTGATCTTCGAGGGCCGCCGCGACGAAGACCCCCCTCCCGCCGCAAGAATCCTCCCAGGTTATGGAGCGTCAGACCCGCAGATGGTATCCTGGGTGGCGCGGTGAGCGTGGATCGGATCCGGGCTGAGGGCAAATGCAACATACCGGCTCGGAGTCAAGCTCGCCGGAACCAAAAGAGAAACCCGACATTCAGCAGGAAAGGTGAATTGACGTGAGAAACACACCCTGGCTGATGTTGCTGCTGACTCCCGCGCTCGTCGGCATTCTGGCCGCGGGCGCTCTTGTCTCGGTGTCCCGTGGGGAAGAAGAGACGCCCCGGCGCCCAAACGTCGTGGTGATCGTGATCGACGACGTGGGCTGGGCCGATATCGGCTATCACAACGACCAGATCCGCTCGCCCAACCTGGACCGGCTTGCCCGGGAAGGGGTGAGGTTCGATCAGCACTATGTGATGCAGGAATGTACGCCGACGCGCGTGGCGTTGATGACCGGCCGGTATCCGACCCGTTTCGGACTGCACTGCTCGTCGGCGTCGAACGAGCAGGCGTTCCCCTTCGAGACGGTCACCCTGGCTTCGGCCCTGCGAAGCATCGGCTACGACACGGCCATCAGCGGCAAGTGGCACTTGGGTTCGTTGCCCAAGTGGGGACCGCGGAAGTTCGGTTTCAACTACACGTATGGTGGCCTGGCTGGTGCGCTGGGAATGTACGATCATCGCTATCGGCTCAACAGGCCGCCGTACACGCGGACCTGGCACCGCAACGACGAGTACATCGACGAGGAAGGACACGCCTACGACCTGGTGACCGACGAGGCGATCGAGCTGATGGAGAAGAAGCTCAAAGAGCCGTTCCTCCTCTATCTGCCTTACCATGGCGTTCATACACCGCTGGTGGAAAGCGACCGCTGGCTCCACTACAACAACCACGTCGAGAACCCTTCGCGTCGATTGTTTGCGGCGGCCGTTTCGCATTTGGATTCTCAGATCCGCCGGGTCATCGACTCACTGGAGAAGACGGGACGTCGCCAGAACACGCTTGTCCTTGTCTTCTCGGACAACGGCGGATTTCCGAACCACAGCGGCGGACAGTATCCGCAACCCGACCCGAGATTGACGGATTTTAGCTCAAACGAGCCGCTTCGAGGCACAAAAGGGCAGCCTTACGAGGGCGGCATCCGCGTTCCGGCGCTGGCGAACTGGCCGGGCCGGCTCGAGCCTCGCAAGGTCACCGCGCCCATTCACGCGATCGACTGGATGCCCACGCTCTGCAACCTGCTGGGATACAAGCCCCAGAAGGATTTGAAGTGGGACGGACAAGACGTTTGGCCGCTTGTTAGCGGTGAGAAGAGCGATCACGGCAGTCCTCGCCGCTTTTACTGGAACTATTGGAACGTCAGGATTGCCGTGCGAGAGGGGGATTGGAAGTTGGTTTACCCGAAGCAGAGAACGCCGGCCGAGTTGTACAACCTGGCCAACGACCCCTGCGAGAAGCACGACCTGGCCCAGCAGCGGCCGGATCAGCTCAAGCGGCTACAGCGTTTGCTCGAAGAGGAACAGGCACGCGATCGCAAGGGCCGCGCCCCTTGGCTCGAACCGCTCAAACCAAAGAAACTGAAATAGGCGAGCAACGGTCCCGAGGCAGGCCCATGCGCTATTGTTGCTTGAAGCGGCCCGCCCCGAACGGATCGCTATTGTTTTTCGAGCAGGCGTATCATGGCTTTGCCCATGCTGTCGCCGATCAGGAAGTAGGTCTCGGCGTTGCAGTTCCAGTGAAAACCATGACGCGAGGGTGAGTCCTCGCCGGGACGGAAGAAACCGCGGGTCTCCACACAGGCCGCGGTTCCTTTGAACTCGGGTCGCGCGGCAGCGGCGGCTTGGGCTTTCATGATGCCCAGCCTCCTGTCGATCTTCTGGTTCCAACCGCCGAACCCGCTGTTGGCAATCACAAATGGTAGATCTTTCGCGCCCAGCTCCTTACGCACGTCGCGGATGAAATTGACCATGTTCTCCTCGTACTCAGCCACGGGCCCACGGCTGCACCCGTCGTTCCAACCCTGGTGCCAACCGAAACCGGCGATCTCGTACCCGCGGCCGTCGTAATCGGGAAATTCCTTCTTGAGATTGGCCAGCACGTTCTTGACGTGCCGGATCATCTCGGTGTAGTAGGGCCCGAGTTGGCCGCCGCTGCTGGGGGGGCGGAAATCCTTCGCCAGACTCTTGCCGCCCCAGGCGGTCTTGATCAGCAGCACCTGGTTGTCGTAATGGTCGCCCACGACGTGACCGAACTGAAACTCGGGCCCGATTCGGTCCTTTCGCGCCCCGTAGCCGGCCGAGAGTCCTCCTTTGCGGCCCAGGTACCAGATCCACACATCGTCGCGCACCACCCAGTCACCCTTCTCGTCGATCAGATGCTTGAAGCGATCGGCCGTGGCCGGATCCTTGACCAGATACTCGAGACTGCCCTTGCCAGCGTTCCGCTGGGCATTGCCCCGGATCGCTCCTGCCCCCTCCATGTTCGACTGGCCGGCCAGGATAAAGACCTTTACTGGGCCCTTCCCGGCCTGCCTGGTCTGGGCAGGGGCAAGTGGCGATGCAACCAGCAAGGCAACCAACGCGGCGGCAAAGAGAAAACCATGGATAGTGTTTCTCATTTTCTCTCCCCTCTTTCAAGGTGAATCGCAGGGTCAAGCCCACGCCAAACAACCGGCCAAAAATGGAATTACCCTGAGTGTAACCGCTGCCGCGGTGGAATCAAGCGAATCGCTCCCCCGATAGCAGACTCCAGACTCTTCAAGAATCGCTTCCGAGGCTGGTCTTCCGGCGATTTCTCGGTTTCGGGAACAGCCTACCTGGCGACATGTTGACACGTGAAGCTGCTGTGCAGAAAAGGCCGAGCATGGGAGTTTGGCATCTGCTTCCCGTTCTCCTTCCTCCTCTTCTCCCTGATTGTACCGTGAGGTATACTAGAAGCCACACTCGCAATTCCGAAATCCCTACGAGGAGCGAGCCACGATGAGAGTTGTCCCAATTGCTTTGTCGGTTTCCGCTGCCGTCATTCTGTCAGCCGGGATTGCAGGCGCCCCGCCCTGCCGCGGCGACCAGCTTGCCGACGCGGCGAACAAGGACCAGATCGTCAATGACTGGATCCTTCAGGACCATGGCAAGGACACCGGTAAGTGTTTCACCAACGGCGGCGGTGCCGAGGTCGAGACCCGGATGATGGAGACGGTCTTCAACGAGGTCTCCGAAGCCGCCAAGCCGCTGGAGGCCGAGATGGCCGCGCTGGTCCGTGAGAAGGCACCCGGCAACGACCCTCGCTGGAAAGAGCTCTACCTCAAAGCCTGCGAGGCGAGACGTCGCGCGCGGCTGCAAACGCTTCAGAAGACGGCGCAAAAGATCGTCTTCACGAAACACTACAATCTCGGCGGCTCGCACTACGCCTACACCGAGGGGCTTTCCGACGCGCAGGCCGAACGGCATTTCAAGCCGGGTACGGCCTTGTGCATCCTGGAAATGGACGGTATCTACGGTAACGTCCGCAAGCTCATAGCAGACGACAAGGGCGTGATACGCGATCCGGACATCTCCTTCGACGCCAAGCGAGCTCTCTTCTCGTGGAAGAAGTCCGACCGGGAGGACGACTACCATCTTTACGAGATGGACCTGGCCAGCGGGAATATCCGCCAGTTGACCGACGGGCTGGGACACGCCGACTACGAGGGAATTTACCTGCCCAACGACGACATCCTCTTCAACTCCACCCGCTGCGTGCAGATCGTCGATTGCTGGTGGACCGAGGTGAGCAATCTCTATACCTGCAACAAAGACGGAAAGTACTTGCGCCGGCTGACCTTCGATCAGGTGCACACCAACTATCCGCAGTTGCTCCACGACGGCCGCGTCACTTACACACGGTGGGACTACAACGACCGGGGGCAACTGTTCCCGCAGCCCTTGTTCGTGATGAACATCGACGGCACCGGACAGGCGGAGTACTACGGGAACAACTCGTGGTTTCCCACCACCGTTGCCCACGCCCGCCCCATCCCCGGATCTGAGAAGGTGATTGCCATTGCCACGGGCCATCACAGCATCCAGACGGGCGCGTTGATCGTGCTGGACGTCAGGAAGGGGCGCCAGGAGGCCACGGGCGCGACGCTCGTGGCGCCGCGCGTGGACGACAAGAGTGACCGCCGCTACAACCGCGTCGACGGCTACACCGGCTGGGACGGCCATTTCACCTACCCCTACGCCCTGAACGAGAAGGAATACATCGCCTCCTACAGCGCCACGCAGACCGGCCGCGATTCCATGGACGGCTTTGCCCTGTACTACGTCCGGGAGGACGGGGCCAGGGAACTGCTGGCGCACGACCCGGCTCTCTCCTGCCACCAGCCCGTGCTGCTCAGGCCCCGCAGGCGGCCGCGAATCCAACCCAGCGCCGTCGACTACAGGAAGCAGACCGGCGCGTACTACGTGCAGGACGTCTACTTCGGCCCCGGGCTGGCCAGCGTCGAGCGCGGCACGGTCAAGAAGCTGCGCGTCGTCGAGTTGAGGTTCCGCGCGGCGGGCGTCGGAAGTAACGGCAACGACGGTCCCGCCGGAGGGGCCCTGGTCAGCACGCCGGTGTCCATTCGCAACGGCACCTGGGACGTCAAGGTCGTGCTGGGCGAGACACCCGTCCATGAAGACGGCTCGGCCGCCTTCCAAGTGCCCGCCCGAACGCCGCTCTACTTCCAAATGATCGACGCCGACGGTCACGTCGTGCAATCAATGCGAAGCTGGTCCACGCTTATGCCGGGTGAGAAGCAATCCTGCCTGGGCTGCCACGAGGATAAGCGCACCGCCGGTCCGGTCGACTACAAGCCGACCGCAGCCATGAAATCCGGAGCCCGACCGCTGACGCCGTTTTACGGTCCGCCGCGCGGGTTCAGCTTCCCCAAGGAGATTCGCCTCCTCACCAGAATTCGTGGGTGAATTCGGGCTCGGGGAGGGCTCCGAGTT
>CAZUAM010000528.1:0-5309 GCA_964618095.1 uncultured Planctomycetaceae bacterium
GCGAGCCACGACCGCCACGGCAACTGGCCCGTCCATACCGACGGCCGACGTGCACCGCCCGCCCGCGGAAATCGTCGAATCGCCCGCCGCGGTTGGTGGTGACGTCCCGGGGCGTGAGGAGACGCTCGAGCAGGCCTGGGCGATCGCCTTGGCCGTGGACCAACGGCTGGAGGCAAGGCGTTGGGAGGTCTCGTCGGCGGGGCAATCCCTGCAAGCGGCCCGGTCACAGCGGTGGCCGGTTGTGGGGCTGGAGGGTTCCTACCTGGTGCGGAGCGACGAGCCGGCGTTTCGGTTTGGCTTTCCGGGGGTGCCACTGCCGACCGACGTCTTTCCGTATACGCAGGACGAAAACTTCGCCTTTCGCACCAAGGTGGACCTGCCCCTTTACACCAGCGGTCGGATTGGGCACGGCATCGCCGCCGCCGCGGCCAACGTGACCTCGGCCGAACTGGAAGTCCAGGATTCCACGAACGATCTCAAGTTGCGCGTGGCCGAGGAGTACGTGGGGGTGCTCCGCGCGCAGCGGGACGTGGAGGTCACCCAAAGCAACGTGAGGAGTTTGGAGGCGCACGCCCGCGACGTGGAACTGCTCTTCCGGCATGACCAGGTTCCCCGAAACGACTTGCTGGCCGCACAAGTGGCACTTTCCAACGCCCGTCAACGGGCAATTCAGGCTGCCAACCGGCTGGATGCCGGTCGGGCGGCGTACAACCGCCGCCTGGGCCGGCCGCTGACCGCTGCGGTCCGAATTGCCGAGCTGCCGCTGGAGAGGGTGGAGGGAGACGTCGAAGGCCTGACGGCTCGCGGACGGGGCAAACGTCCGCAGATCGCGCGTCTGGCGGCGCAGGTCGCCGCGCTGCGGAGTCAGGCCGTCGGCCTGCGGGCGAAGAACCGCCCGCAATTCGGCTTGTGGGGCCAATACGCCTTTGAAGAGAACCGCTTTAGGACCCCCGAGGGGGTTGCCTCGGTCGGCGTGGGAGTGACCTACGACGTCTTCGACGGTGGCAGGAACCGGCACCAGGCCGCCGCACTATTGCAGCGGGCGGAGGGCCTGATGCGGCTTCGTGCGGACCTGGAATCGATGATCGCCCTGGAGGTCCGCCGGGCATGGCTCGACACTCGGGAAACGCACCGCCGGCTCGAAGTTACCTCTGAGGCAATCCAGCGGGCAGAAGAAAACCTCCGCGTGGCAAGGAAACGCTATCTGGCGGGGATGGGGATCAGCACGGAGGTCCTCGACGCCGAGTCGCTGCGAACCGAAACCCGCAGAAACCACGACAACGCCACCTACGATGCGGTCCTGGCAGTGCTGCGTCTGCGACACGCTACCGGTGAGCTGACGCAATAGTCGGATCTCGCCGGAGAGGGATTCTCCCATTCTGCGGCCTTTGCGGCCCGTGGCACGTAGGACGCCACGAAGTCGTTGTACTTCGGGGGAATAATCGCTCCAAATTGGCCAGCATCGTATGGCTCCCCTCCGTCCCCGGGGAAATCTGCGTTTTTTTCTCAAGAAAGCCGTTTGACAGGCCGACCGGGCAACCTACCTTTCACTAGATTGCAGAAGTCCCCTCACAGACTGCCTGTACGTCTGTATCACGCATCAGTTGAGATGGGTGCGGCGTCAGGTGCTAATCGAATCTCCATTCGGAGTGCAAGAGTCTAATCGAATCTCCATTCGGAGTGCAAGAGTCTAGGCAAGGCCGCGCGCTGGCGTCTTTGGCCCGGCGGTTGGTCCTTCGACATCAAGAACCTTCGGTGCCTGAGTGCCCATAGTGCGGTCCGTACGGACCTGCGGTACGCCATCCGCGTTTCGCGGCATGGGTCCGCCGCCGGACGATGCCACGCGCACAACAGATTTGCAGCTCAAGATTCACAACTTCGTGTACGCGCCATGTTAACCGCTCAGCAAGAGATTGACCAAACCCGGGGCACGACGGCAAACATCATCTACAAGATTGCTGCCACGCGAGATGAGCGTGCAGCAGCGTTTCGGCTGGTATACAAATCGTACCTTCGAGCCCGCCTGGGAGAGCCGAATCCGCACGAAATGCGAGTCACACCGTATCATCTGCTGCCGACCACCGAAGTCTTCATTGCGCTTTACCGGGGGGAAGCCATTTTCACGGTGAGTCTGGTTGCCGACGGGGAACTGGGCTTGCCCATGGAATCCGTCTACGGCAAGGAGGTTGCGCTGCGGCGCGAGCGGGGCCTTCTCGTGGGCGAAGTCTCCTGCCTGGCCGACCGCCGCAGCCAATTCAAGCGGTTTTTCCCGGTCTTTCTAAGGCTCAGCCGTCTGATGGTACAATACGCTCGGCGACGGGGCCTGGACGAGCTGCTGGTAGCGGTCCATCCCAAGCACGCGCGGTTTTATCAGCGCTTCATGGACTTCGAATTGATCGGTGGAGAAACATCCTATCCGGCGGTCCGCAATCATCCGGCGGTCGCCCTCTGTCTCGATTTTGCCCGGATCGATCGAGAACGTCCCGAAAACTACGACACGTTCTTCGGCCGACCGCTTCCAGACGAGCAGCTTCAGCCCCGGCCGATCACCAAGGCCCAGCGCGACTATTTCCGCCCCATGGTCGATCCGAGTTTCGGTCTCGCGCCGCTTGAAGCTGCCGGCTGTTTCTCCGGAAGCGGCAACCCGGAATTCGGAATCGGCGCCGCGTGACGGCCGCCACGCCTATTCGGGACGGCGGTCGGCGGGACGGCGGTAACGCCAGTCCAGCCGGTGCGTGTGCCGGAAGACTTCGCCGATGAATCCGGCGAGATCCGGGTCGTAAGCCTCCAGCTCCTCACGCGTGTTCACATGGTTGTGCACGCCGTCGGGCTCGGCGGATTCGCGGTTGCAGTCGAACCACGACTGGACGCCATCGGCCCAGTATTCCGCACGGTTCATGGCGGCCCGGGTATTCTTCCAGAGGCCCTTCTGGATGGCCTTGTTGTAGAGGTCTTTGAGCTTCCGGTCGAAACTCTCGTCGATACGCGCCAGCCCGAGTTCATATTGCTGCTTGGGCCTTTTCACGAATTCCTCGTCGACCGGGCGAAAACCGGTCACCGCGTACAACGCGCCGGCGAATTGCCGCACCAACATGTTCTCACCGGCCCAGCGGTCACCGCGACGGTTCAGCAGGTTTCCTTCGCGGCAAGCCATGGTCAAGCGCTTGGGAAGGCGCGGGGCACCGCGGTCCGCCGTTTCCAGGTACCGTGCCATATCGAGTTCGGCGTAGCCGGGAATCTGATTGGGTTCTTCCCGGTCGCCGATCACCACCAAGCGGACACCGGCGTCAATCATCGCCTTGAGCACGTCGTGCCGGTAGGCGAACATCTGCCGGATCAGGTAGTTGGCCTCGAGCAAGGCGGCATCGGATACCTTCTCCGATCCCAAGACCGGAAACCCCCTGGCCCAGACGTACTTCTTGAAAAACGGATCGCACTTTAGCCGCTCCGGAGGCAAGGTAACCTGCGGCTGTTTGGCCACGGGCTGGTAGCGCCAATCGCTACTCTCCGTATGCCGAAACGTATCTGCCACGAGTTTTGCCAGATCCGGGTCATAGGCTTCCAGTTCCTCGCGCGTATTGACGTGGTTGTGATTCCAGTTGTTTTGCCGGTTGGCGTCGTAATAGGACTGAACGGCCTCGGCCCAGTATTCAGCCGGGTTGGAGCCGGCGTAGGTGTTTTTCCAGAGCCCTTTGGCGACGGCCTTCTGATAGAGTCGTCTGAGCTTCTTGTCGAATTCCCTATCGATGCGGCGAAGCCCGTAACCGTGAATCACGTGGGCAAACTCGTGGATCAGGATATTCTCGTCATCGTAGCGATCGATGGCGTAACAGAGGAGGTTCTCTTCACCACAACTGGTCACCCGGCCGCCGAAGCCCCGCGACCGCTCGTTGACGTACTCCTTGGGTCTCATATGGGAGTATTCCGGAATATCCGTGGTCTGCTCCTTGGCCCCGATAACCACCAAACGGACACCGGCGTCGGCCAACACCCGGCGGACGTCCGGACGGTCTGCCAGCATCCGGCCGATCAAGTCGCCGGCCTTGTGCAGAGCAGCGCCCGCCACTTTCTCCGAACTGAGAATCGGTATCCCTCCGCAATCCAGGTACTGCTTGTAGAAGGGATCGACGTTCAGCGTTTGCGGCGGGGCAGTTATCGGCGGCAATTCCTCGCAGGCCGCGGCCGACGAGCAGAGACCGAGAAGCGCAGTCAATGCGCCCACAAGTAGCATCCAGCCAATGCCTTTCGGGAACACGTGCTCTCTCCTTTGGCAACTACTGTGAAGGTTGCTGATTGGATCTTCGGTCTCACCGGCGGTTCCCGCGCCGTCCGCGACTGCGGTCACCCCCGACTTCCTCTCAACGATCCAATTTGATCTCTTGGCCAGATCCGTGTCAACTGTCGGACCGGAATCGGGCGCTTTGGCCGGGGCGCGGCCGATGGATGCCGGCCCGGCCGGTTGCCCCACCGCCGCGGTCGGCATAAGATGATTGGCGGCTTGCGGCCGATTCGTGGGCAGCTTGCGGCAGGGGGTTTCGGGTGACCATTGACGCATCCGGCACGGGAGATCCAGTCATCAACGATCCTCACCACCGCGGTTTTCTCTGGGTATTGGCCATTTCCCTGGCCGCAGCGGGGTCTCTGCAACTGGGAAGTTCCCCGTAAGCTCGGCACGGCAGGGTTGCAGCGATGTGCAGATCGAAATCGGTGATGCCGGTACGCATGGTGTTCCTGTTGGGCCTCTTGCCGTGGCTGTTCACATTTCGAGGAATTGCCTCGGCAGAACAAGAACCGGCGGCAGAGGCTCCGCTTTGGAACGCGGCCTGGATTACCGATACCCAGACCCCGCAGTGCGAGTGGATCGGCGCGCTTGTGGCCCGGGTTGCGGCCAACAAGCCCAAGATTCTACTGCACACCGGCGATACGCGGTTTGAATGGGCCAACCGGTGCGCCTGGCGAGACGTGATCTCGCTGATGCGGATCGAAACGCCGCCGATCGAACTTCACCTGGCCCCGGGCAACCACGATTTGCAGAACGGCGTGCTTAAGCGCCATCTGCGGCGGGCGGCCACGCAGGGGATCTATCGATGGGATACAGGCATCCGGGTCGCCGGCCAGGGATACTACCATGGGCGTGTCACCGAGGACGCCTCGGGCGTGCGTTGGCCCGTTTGGAATTCAGAAGTGGTCGGCCATCCCGCCTGGCAGTCCGACGCCAACGAGAGGCCGCGGCGGCACACGCATCCCGAGCCTCCTTAGGCGAGCGGCGGGAATTAAATTACCGCCGAGCGTAGCTTCTGCGGCTTGAT
>CAZUAM010000529.1:0-5276 GCA_964618095.1 uncultured Planctomycetaceae bacterium
GCCGGCGACCTCACCCCGGCCGAGCGCCAGGAAATCGACGACGGCCTGGCCAAGCTCCGCCAGCAGCAGAGCGAGCTGGAGAGGATCCGCCGCCGGCTGGAGACTCTACAGAAGGAGAACCGCCAACTGAAAGATCGCGTGAAAAAACTGGAAGAGACCTTGACTCCAGGCAAGTGATTTCAGGGGCCGTCCCGCGACATAAACCGCATCTTGATCCACGCACCCCTGGTTCCCAAGCTCCAGCTTGGGAACCAGATAGGCGTCGCGGGTTTGCTCGGCCCGGTTTGAAGCATTTGTGACGGGTCTGGGCGAGGTTAGGGCTCGGATACCTCCCGGGCCGTCTCGATCAGCGGCAGTTCGACGCAGATGTGTGTTCCTTTGTGGGGGGCGGTACGGATAGTCACCTGGCCACCCAATAGCCGGGCACGTTCGCGGATGCCTCGCAGCCCGAACCGGCCTTCTTCGACTTTTTCGGGGTTGAAGCCGATTCCCCAGTCGCGGACGTCGATGCGAATGCGGTCATCCTCCTGGACCAACTCGATGCGGATCTTGGCACTCTGGCTGTGGCAGCGGGCGTTGGTCAGCGATTCCTGGACGATGCGGAAGATAGCGCTCTCCAGGGGCGAGGCCAGTCGCTCGAACTTCACGTCGTGGATGAATTCGACTTTCGCCTCTCGGCTCTCCTCGGTTTCACAGGCGAGGTAGTCGATGGCGGCCACGATGCCGGACTCGTCGAGAATCGGCGGCCGCAGTCCGCCGATCAGCCTCCGCGCCTCACCGATGCTTCGGTGGATCAAGGACAGACCCGCGTCGAACGTCTCCCAGGCTTCCAGGGGTCTTTTGGCCTGCAATTCGCGAAAACCTTGCAAGTTGTACAGGGCCCCGGTGACGTACTGGCTGAACCCGTCGTGAATCTCGTAGGCGATCAGTTGCCGCTCTCCTTCGTGCAGATCGAGCAGGTGCCACAGGAGCTGCTGTTCCTTCTGGAGTGCCTGGGAGGCCTTTTTCCGTTCCGTGATGTCGGTGCAGATCGCCATCAGGCTGGAGACCGTCCCGCCCTCGACAATCGGCACCAGGCGAGCGGACCACCAGTGGCCGCCAGGCGACGTTACCTCAATGGCTTGTGTATCTCCGGTTTCCAACACCTGCTGCTGGCAGGCCAGGTAGGTTTCACGATGCTCCGGGACCACGAACTGCAAGACGTTGCTTCCGATCAGCGTGTCCATGGTAGCTTCCGGCCCGGGGCGGTTGGCGTACTGAATACACCCCTTACGATCGAGAAGGACCACGACGTCGGGGATGGCAATCAGCAGAGTCCGGAACCGGGACTCGGACTGGCGCAGGGCGTGTTCGGCCTGTTTTCGCCGGGTGATGTCGCGAACGAAGGCAAACAGGAATTCGTCCTCGCGCAATGTGCAGTGGTGCACGCTGATCTCGATGTCCAGCAGCCTTCCGTCCTTCCGCCGATGCTTCGTTTCAAACCGCTGCAATCCGGACTCGACGACTTGCTTGATGTGTTGGGTGATTTCCCGGGGGCTCTCCAGGGCTTCGACGTCTCGGAGGTTCATCGAGAGCAATTCGTCGCGAGTATAACCCAAAATGGCACAATTTGCCGGATTCGCGTCCAGGAACCTCCCCTCCTTGTCGATGGTATAGAATCCGTCCATGGAGGTTTCGAGAATCAGGCGGTTACGCTGGAGCTCTTCCGCTAGCGCCTGCTCCGCTTGCTTGCGTTCGGTAATGTCAATGCAATACCCGATGATCTCCTGTGGTTGCCCGGCCGCGTCTCGGGCGAGTCTCAATTCGCCACGAATCCAGTGATAGCTTCCGTCCCCGTGCAGGAAACGATACTCGTGAGCGTGATACCCCGTTTCAAACACCTTCGGCAGCTCGGCGAATACCCGCGGCGCGTCGTCGGGATGGATATGATCGGCCCAAAACCTCGGATTCTCGACGAACTTCCGGGCTTCGTAGCCCAGTTGCGAGGTGGCGTTTTCAGTGATGAACGTGGTGTCGTAATCGCCCCCGGGGCCGCACGTGTAGATCACCGCGGGGGTGGCAGAGACCAGGTATTCGAGTCGCGACTGAGTCGCCTTCAAAGCCTCCCGCATCCGCTTTTGCTCCGTGACGTCGTGGACGATTCCCTCGCTTTCGACGACTACACCCGTGTCGTCGCGCAGGACGCGAGCAGACGCCAGGACTGCAATCGGGGTGCCGTCCTTGCGCTTCCATTCGGTCTCGACTGCCTCCAGGTGGCCCCGCTCGATGAGCTGGGGGACGAGCTGCCGCCGCAGCGCCGGATCCCGGTAGACGTCCCGCCCCAAGTCGAGTGCCAGGACTTCCTCTTCGCAGTCGTAGCCCAGCATGCTGACCAGCGCCGAATTGACCTCCAGGAACTTGCCCGCAACGTCCGCTCGAAACACTCCGTAAGCGGCGTCGCGTAATATAGGACAGCACCGGATCAGCGAGTGGCCCGATAACTCCCGACCGGACGGCGAACGCTCCCCGCCGTCGATCCGGTGCTCGGCCACGGTCAATCGGAGGTCGAGTTGCTCGCGGTCGTCCAGGTCGGTCACGTAGTCGTCGGCCCCGGCCGCAAGCACTGCCCGCACGTGCTCCGGCCGGCGCGACCCGCCGGCCGCCAGAATCACGCAGCGGCCGTCCCGCGAGATCGCTTGCAGCCGGCGGCACGGCAACACGCCTTCCCCGTCCGGACCGTCGGCCTCCAGGACGACCAGCCGATAGCCGCCGGATCGCAGGGCCAAGCAGGCCGCATCAGTGCCTTCGACGATCGTGACCTCGTGCCCGCGCCGCTTCAGCGCTTCGCTCAGCAATCGCCGTGTCTTGGGCTCGGCGGCGCTCAAGAGCGTTTTCATATTGCACCCCTGTTGCCCGGGATTATTGACCTCTGCGTTGCCAATGATCGCTTGGGTGCCAGGGGCGGCTTGTCCGCCCCTGTGATTCCGGGCAGCGGCAAGCAAGCTGCCGCTAGCACCCGGGCATTAGCTGCGCAGGACCCAATAAACACCTTTTGTGGCGAATTTGCCGCTGCCGGGATTCGGCTCGCGGACAGAGAAATTCCTATTCTATCGGCTGACACCGGCCTTTCATAGTGGAACACATCGCCCCATTGGGGGGCACTTGATCGTGCCCGATATCCAGCTATCCTAGTGCCTTGTCGGGTTTCGTCTGACGGGTTTGTAGTGACCGCATTCATGCGGTCCAACAGTGACTCCATTCATGCGGGCCAGATCGAGATGACCAAGCGTGAAGTCGTCCGCCTGGTGTTGGAAGGAAAGCGCCCGCCGTACGTGCCCTGGTCGATGGGCTTTACCAAGGAAGCCCGGGAAAAACTCCAGCAACACTACGGCTGTGCCGATCTGGAAGTCCCCCTGCAAAACCACCTGTTGAAGCTGGGCAGCGACATTGGCTTCTTTACCGCCCTGGGCGACGATCGCGTGAAAGACGTTTTTGGGGTGGTCTGGGACCGGAGGATCGACAAGGACATCGGCAACGTGGAGGGCTGCGTGCTGCCGGAACCGACCCTGGCCGGCTATGATTTTCCCGACCCGCTGGACCGCCGGTTCTTCGACGAGATCCCCGAGAAGATCGAGCGGTTCCCCGACCGCTTCCGCGTGTTCCAGATCGGCTTCTCCCTGTACGAACGGGCCTGGACGCTGCGGGGGCTGGAAAACCTGCTGATGGATTTCCACCAGCACCCGGATTTCGTCCATCGGTTGCTCCAGAGAATCGCCGATTACAACGTCGCCCAGGCGCGCGAAGCGCTCAAGTACGACGTCGACGCGGTCTATTTCGGCGACGACTGGGGCCAGCAGCGCGGGCTGCAAATGGGGCCTCGCATCTGGCGGGAGTTCATTTACCCGGTACTCAGACGGATGTACGCCGTGGTCGGCGACGCCGGCAAGTTTCTGATGATCCACTCCTGCGGCGACGTGGACGAGCTGTTCGACGATCTGATCGCCATCGGCCTGAACTGCTTCAACCCCTTCCAGCCGGAAGTGATGGACGTCTACTCGCTGCTGCCCAGGTATCGCGGGCGTCTGGCCTTTCACGGCGGGTTGTCCACGCAGAGGACGCTGCCCTTCGGCAGCGTGGAGGACGTCCGCGCCGAGACCCGCCGGCTGCTGGAGCTGGGCCGCGACGGCGGCTACATTCTGGCCCCCGCCCACGACGTCGAAGGCGACGTGCCCCTGGAAAACATGCTGGCCATGATCGAGCTGGTGCAGCAGCAGCCGGGCTACCCGGGTGGGTAGTCGTCGGTGGTCGCCGGCTAAGCCGCAAGCGGCTAGAGCTTCTTAATCCGGACGTCCTTAAAGCGGATCTTGAGCTGATCGCCGCGGTGGATTTGCAGGGCGATGATGCCGCCCAGTCCGGTCTTGCGCTTCTTGTGGGCTTCGTTGTCCAGCACGCCGCTGCCGTCGTACTGCATCACGGTCACCCCGTTGAGCACTGCCCGCAGCTTCATCCCCTTGGCGGTGATCTCGAAATCGTTCCAGCCGTTGCCCTGGTCGGCGTAGACGAATTTGAACCCCTTGGCGGCCATCGACTCGTCGACCCATTTTCCCTTGGGGACCTTCGGGT
Source organism: uncultured Planctomycetaceae bacterium (assembly GCA_964618095.1). Classification (GTDB taxonomy): domain Bacteria; phylum Planctomycetota; class Planctomycetia; order Pirellulales; family Thermoguttaceae; genus CAZUAM01. Next base: position 4,603 of record CAZUAM010000529.1, read on the forward strand.
AGAGCCAGCCCTGGGCCCCGCGGGTTTCGTCCCAGATCATGCCGGTCCGCCAGGGGCCGGGGGGATGGACGTCGACCTGCGGGCCGTCGCAATACCCGGCCTTCTCGTCGTAGCGGCTGCGGATCTGGATGCCGCTGTTGCCCTTCACGTCGCGATACGTCTGGAAGCGGAGCCGCAGCACAAAATCGTCGTACTCCTTCTTGGTCGCCAGCAGGACGTAATCGTGCTTCTTGCTGCCGGTGGAATCCAAAAGGATCGTGCCCCGATCGACCGTGCAGAACTTACTTGCCAGGGCCTTGTCCGCCGGCTTGCACTTGATCGTCCAGCCCCGCAGCGTCTTGCCGTCGAACAGCGGAACGAAGCCCGGCTCGCCGGCATGGGCCACCGCCGGGGCCAACAGGAACAGGATGGAACAGGTCAGTGTCGAAGTGGTGCGTTTCATGTTCTCCTCCTTACGATGGGGACTGCCAAGCCACAGGCCGCTATTGTACGGGGTACGTCCCGCGCTGGTCAACGATTTGCGCAACTCTCCGGCTCCGCTGGCGGTTGGTCATCTCAGGTTTCTCTTCTCTTTTGCCCGGGACCGCATCCGGCGTGGTTCAGCGGCGAAGCGCCTATTTTCAGTACTTCCAAATTTGAGCGAGGGGTGGCTGGGGTCGAGCGCAGCGAGCCCC
>CAZUAM010000530.1:0-5262 GCA_964618095.1 uncultured Planctomycetaceae bacterium
CTCAAATCACCAACACCACTCAATTCACCCACAGATTCTGGCCAGGACCCGAAAAGGTAAACAACCCCCCCCCAACTAACCCGAACATAGCGGTGTTCTCTCCGGCTGTCAAGAATGTCCGGCCCCTTGCCTGGCCGCCGTCGAGCGAGCCACCCGAATCCTGAGTGTGTGGCAAGTTTTTCTGGCAACTCGGTGCTTGGGGTGGGTGGTGCTGAGCCGCAGGCTGCCCCCAGCAGGCCCTTCTGGGGGCTCGCTGCGCTCGACCCCAGCCACCCATTCAACTGCCAGGAGGACTTGCCACACACAATCCTGATCCCGAATTGACCAGCCTTCCGGCGAGGCTTATATTTAGAATGGTTCCCCGGCTGTGAGGAACTCCGGACAGGTAGCTCAGTTGGTAGAGCACTGGACTGAAAATCCAGGTGTCGCCGGTTCAATCCCGGCCCTGTCCACTTGAAAAAAGGGGACGCAGCTCTTTTTGCGCTCGGTTTGTCGCTGGAAGCAGAAAAGAGCTGCGTCCCCTTTATTGTATTGCGTGCGGCCGACGAAGGAGGATTTGGCGCAACCGCGGGCACGTTGTTGGGCGTGAAAAAGGGGACGCAGCTCTTTTCCTGCCCTACGAACTCTGGGACGTGATGGGCGACTGGACCATCCGCGCTATAGACGTCGAAGACCGGGTGAGCGTGCCGCTGGAGTCAAGCAGACAACAACAGGAGAAGCTGCCACGAAACCGTTTGTCTTTCTGAGGTGCGCCCTGACCGACGTGGGGCCTCTCGCCGCACACCCTCATCGCACCACGGGACGAGGACGTTCTTGGGCTTCATGGCTCGATGCCTGAAAGGGCTGTCCGTTCATTCGGAGAAGGCATCCATGGCGGGCAGGACGTTGCCTCGCTCGTCGAACAACGCGATGTTCTCCCAAGACGAACGCAACCCTCTCACCGCGATCCATTCCGGCGCCCAGTAGATCACGCCCTTGCCTCGACCGCCCGGTGTCTGCCTGACGACCTTGATCACTTCCGCCAGGAATGCCTTTTGGCCCCCGGGTGTGGGCGGGTAGGCGGCCTTCATGCGTGCAGGATTGCCGTCGAAGACGTTGTTTCCGGCATCGAGGTTCTTCCTGGTCCACGGAAAACCCGTTTCCACCACGATGATCTGCTTGTGGTACCGCGTTGCCGTGGCGGCCAGATTATCGCGCAGCTCGTCCATCGACCCGTGCCACCACGGGTAGTAACTCAGGCCGATCACGTCGAAGTCCACCTTCTGCACCAGGAGGCGGTCGAAGAACCATCGGGTAACCCGCTGATCACCGCCCCGGTCGATGTGGATCATGATTTTGATCGGCTCGGCTCCCGGAACGGCCCGCACACCACGGATGCCTTCGCCGATCAGCGCGGCGAACCTGGCCCACTGCTGAGGATTGTCGAATTTCTCCCCAACGCGGCCGTCGTCCCAGAGCATGCCCGGCGTGATCTCGTTGCCGATTTGCACCATGTCGGGCAAGGCCCGTTCTCTCTCGAGGGAGGCGATCACGTGGCGGGTATACTCGAAGACTCTCGTCTTCAGTTGATCCAGCGGCAGGTCCTTCCACGCCTCGGGCTTGCGCTGGTGGCCCGGGTCTGCCCACGTATCGGAATAGTGAAAATCCAGCAGGAGCTTCAGTCCCGCCGATTTGACTCGTCGGGCCAGCTTGAGCGTGTAGGCCAGATCGTTGACCAGTGGTCCTCTCCCGCTGGGGCGGTTCCAGATTCGCAGCCTCATGCAATTGCAGCCGCGCGATGCGAAGACGACCAGCGGATCGGTTGCCTTGCCGGCGTCTCTGTATACACCGCCCAGGTCCTCGATCCTTTGCAGCAACGAGATATCCCCACCCTTGAGAAACTGCTCGTTCGCCTCCGCACCGGTCGCGCCGGAAGTACAGCAGAGCGTGATCCACGCGGCCAACGCCAGCAGTCTGCGGCTGCGCCCGTCGAACCGATGCCTCCCGGAGCGGTAGTACGCGAGGGCACACATCTCGATACCTCACAAGTTCGCGGCTGTCCGGCTCAAATGCCGTGCGGCTGCGAACCGCTCTCTGCCGGACCTGCATTTTTCCGGGCAATCCTGCCGCGCCCGCGCCCGATTCAATCCCCGTCTCAACCGTCGATTGTAGCGGGCGACGTGGTCACCGGCCATGCACGGCCGACACCTCGGCCTCGGGGCCGATCCAAGCGCGCCGGCCCGACGCGCCAGAGTCTGAACATCGGCGACGGTCTCTTGTCACGTCAGCCGGCACCGGCGTCCGCCAGGCTAAACCATCCAACCTCCGGAGAATCCACAGCGGGTTGACCTATCACCCGGAGGGGCTGTCTTGGTGGGCGCCGGGAGTAAAGCCAAGTCAGCCGGTCGCTTCCCCATTGGCCCGGGCCTGTCACCGCCTTGAGGGGCGATTGGGGCAAGGGGTTGGTGGTTGGCGGCCTACCGCCGTCACACCCAGGAAGACTACGGGAGGCGGGAGCCCGTGGCCGCCGACTTCCAGGCCGACGCCCTGAACAACCGCGGTGTGTCCCTCTGGGATCTGGGTAAGACGGAGGAAGCCGAAGCCGCGTTTGACGAAGCCCTGAAGCTCAACGCACACCATACGCGAGCGACGTTCAATCTCGGGCTCCTGCGATGGCGCGACGCTCGGGGTACGGATACTCAGATCTTGACGCAACTGGGCGAGATCCGCAGTTCACGCGCCGACGATTGGGAGGCCGCCTATGTAATCGGGCTGGTACATCTGGAGCGTTTGGATGCGGAAAACGCAGTGGAGAACCTGGAAGAGGCCCAACAGTTGGGTGGAGGGTTGGAGGTGAAGGCCGCTTTGGAGGAAGCCCGTCGGACAATTCCTGATGCACCCCGGTGCCTGCGGACGTTCGAGGTGCATACTGCACCGGTATGGTCCGTGGCCTTCAGTCCTGACGGACGCTTCTGCCTTTCGGGAATCAATGACAAGACACTCCGACTTTGGGACGTTTCGACGGGCCAGTGCGTGCGGACGTTCGAGGGCCATACCGACTCGGTGCACTCCGTGGCCTTCAGCCCTGACGGACGCTTGTGCCTTTCGGGAAGCTCGGACAACACGCTCCGACTTCGGGCTGATGAAGAACATGGACGAGGCGGGCGTAAGCGGGATTACCCGCAAGGGCGAGGTCCGCGGTACGGTCCCCTTCATGCCGCCCGAGCAGGTGCTCGATTGTCGCTTCGTCCGGCCGGCGGGCGACATCTACTCGGCCGGGGCGACACTCTACTGGCTGCTGACCGGGGAGTTCGTCCACGATTTCGAGGCCCGGGACCCCCGCGGCGAGCCCATGGACCCTTACCTGATCATCCTGGACGGCCCGATCGTGCCCATTTGTCAGCGCGATCCCGCGGTTCCCGAGCCGCTGGCCGAGGTCATCGAAACGGCCCTGGCCGACGAGCCCGAAGACCGCTACGAGACCGCCGCCGAAACGGCCCGCGCGCTGCAAAGGGCCCTGGCCTAGTGCCACGGCGCGGGGTTGCCGGTTGGGGGTCGACGTGGCTCAGACTTGCCCGACGGTTTCCGACATCGGGTGGAGAGGCGGCGGGCAAGCCCGCCGGGAAAATGGGAACGTGATGCGACCTTGTCCTGCGGAACGGCGCGCCGCCGTCGGGCTCCGGGGGTGCTTGGCAGCCGGATGCCTTCGCTTATACTGTCGAAGGGGGGCGGGAATCGGAGGCCATGCTTTGCAACGCCGGGAGTCTCCGGCCTTTTTGTCCGGCGAGTGACGGGACTTGAAAGATGTCCGAAGGAAAACCCACAACCGGCGTGCCGGAAGTCGACCGGCTGATCGGCGGCGTGCTGCCCGGCGACAACCTGGTCTGGAAGGTCGACTCCGCTGCGCCGGTGGACAGGTTTCTGCTCAGCTTCCTCTCCGCGTGCGAGGCCCAGAAGTCGCCGGTCGTCTACGTCAGCTTCAACCGCTCGCCCCAGACGGTTGCCAGCGCGTACGCCGATTTGATGTCGCCGGGGCGCTTCACGCTGGTGGATTGTTTTACCTCGGGCAAGGGCGAGAACGACGAGGTATTTCTGGACTTCTTCCTGTCGGGCGACCGAGCCCCCTGCCGGGCCGTCCACTCGGAGGACCCGGCTGATCCCCAGAAGCTCCAGGACCAGTTGACCGCGATCGCCTCGGAGACGGGCTCGAGCGGGAGATACGTGTTCGATAGTCTGACGGGGATGCTCGATCTCTGGGGCGAGGAGGACGTGGTTCTGCGGTTTTTCGGGCACGTCTGCCCCCGTCGCGAACCACGTATTCCAGCGAAGAGTAATCCCGCAGTTCCTCGGCCCAGGTCTGCCCGTCGCGACGATCCACCAGGCGACCGCTGCTCCAGCAGAAGCTCTCCGGCTCGACCACCATTAAGACGGGCCGTTGCCCAAAAGAATTGACAATGTCCCATTTTCTGCAGGAGGATTGGACGTGAGATAGAAAGGGGGCAACACTGAGGGCACCCGGCGCTTACGGAAAGACGTGCCCTATAAGGGAATGGCACTGTCGCACGCCGCGCCAGGCACATCATCTTGTGGTGCTGAGTTCGGAGTTCCGGAGTTCCAGGGACACCATACATAATTATCTTCGACCGGCTTTCTTCGGGCCGGGTTTTTGGCGTCTGAGGACGCGCCCTAATTTCTTCTCTAAGCGTTTCTGGAAATCGTCGTCGCCCAAGGCTCGGCCGGTTCTTTCGTGTTCGCCGCAGCGCCTTGATCTGTTCTTCGGTTGCCGCGCTGGTCAGGAGTCGTCGCCAGTTCTTCGCCAGCGCCAACAGCGGCGCAACCTTCACAAGGCAATCATCCTTCCGCTTGATGTGCGCGCAAGCGCTGCTCCAGCGATACTCGCTCGGCGCCGTTGCCAGCCGCGCGCGGACCGCCTTGAGTTCGACGTAGGGTGCGGCAGGCGAGCAGATAGGGCTCGTCGAGCACGAACGAAGCAAAACGCCCTTGCCAAAGATGCCCCCGCCATCGCTGGCAAAAATTGACCCGTCGCGTGTAGCGCCGATGTGGCTGGCCGATGGCCCGACGCAGGCCGTCGGCCGACTGGGGAACCACGATCAAATGCACGTGGTTTGGCATCAGGCAGTAGGCCCAGACCTCGATGTTGTGTTCGCCGCACCACTCGGCCATGAGGTCCAGGTAGGCTTGGTAGTCGTCGTCGCAGAAAAAAGTCGCCTGCCGACGGTTCCCCCGCTGCGTCACATGGTGCGGCATGTCCGGAACAACCAC
>CAZUAM010000531.1:0-5262 GCA_964618095.1 uncultured Planctomycetaceae bacterium
TCTGTCACCTGGCAATCGCCAAGGGCAAGATCGAAGCCAAGGTCAGCGGATCGGAGATCTACAACCTTCAGATTCGAATCAAAACGTTGCCTGCCAAGAAGTGGAACGCCGTCAAGCGGCGGTGCGCCGGTCAGATCGGTTCTCTGCTGGAGCTTCTCCAAGGTAATCTATCCGACAGCGTGATGGCGGTGGTTACTGATCGCCAGAACGGCCTCTTCCCGCTTCCCGGTGAGATTTCGTTCGATTGCGACTGCCCGGACTGGGCAAGGATGTGCAAACACGTGGCGGCCGTCCTGTACGGCGTCGGTGCGCGGCTCGATCAGCAGCCCGAGCTGCTGTTTACGTTGCGCGGCGTGAAGCACCAGGAATTGATCGATACTGACGCGGAGATTGCGGTCTCTGCTGTAACCAGGCGCGGAAAATCCAAGCGGCTCGCCAGCAGCGATCTTTCGGACGTCTTCGGTATTGATATTGACGTGGATCAGTCCGACAAGCCGTTGGGGAATACACCCCGGAAGAAAGCCGAAACGAAAAAGAGCCCCCTCAAGCGACCGGCGAAGCAGAAGGCCATCCGGCAGGTCGCCACGAAGGCAGGCAAGAAAAAGCTGACGAAGAGATCGACTGAAGAGCCGGCAAAGAAGAACATCGGTGGCAAGAGTGCCGCGAAGAAGAACGTGGCTGCGCGGACACCGAAGAAGACGGCAAAGAAGCTCGCGAAAAAGGCGGCCAAGAGAAAGCCTGCCCACAAGTCAGGGTAAGCGTAGTCGAGGCAGCCCTCCACGGACCCACAGAATCTTCACCTGCGAGGGCTTTTTTGCAGGGAGCGTCTCTTTTTCCGGCCCGGGGTTCACGCCCGGGAATCTTTGGAGACTGTCCCGATTCTCGCGCAGCGAAAATGGGACCGCGCCCTTCGCATCCAGCTCCCGGTGTCGCTGAGAAGCGCGCAGCCGGCCAAACGCCGGTTGCGGTAGTTGCTGTTCGGCACGTTGCCGCCGTGGGCTGTGACTGTTAGACTGACGGCCTGAATCGAAGACGGGAAAGCTCGCGATTCCCAGCCGGGAAAAAGGACCTTTGCCTATGTCAGCCCGCTGCACGCCCCTGAAAACCCTTACGCAATCGGCCCTAGCAGGCATCGCTTTGACAGTTGCCTTCGGCAGACCCGTCACGGCAGAGAGAACCGAAAGCCATGGACAGACCGGGCCCGCCCAAGCCGGAAGGTCGCAGGCCCTCTCGGACCTGGAAACCATCAAGGTGAGGATTCTCGCCCCGCTGCTGGAGCCGGTCCGCGCGGGTACGGTTCGGCGACTCATCGACAGGCTCCGGCCGGACGGCAGTTGGCCGGACGTCGACTACCGCGACCGGCGCCGCTCGAGCTGGACCACGGCTCGGCATCTGGCCCACGTGGCGATATTGGCGCAGGCGTACAGGTCCCCCAGATCGGAGCTGCGCAGCGCCCCCGAGGTTCGCAGCGCCGTACTGATTAGCTTGGACTACTGGCTCAAGCACGACTTCCAGAACTCCAACTGGTGGTGGAACCAGATCGGCGTGCCCAGAGGGCTGGCGCCCACGCTCCTGCTGATCGACGACGACCTGTCCGAGGAACAGCGGAACCGGGGCCTGAAGATCCTCCGCCGGGCCAAGATTGGCATGACCGGTCAGAACCTGGTGTGGGTAACCGAGATTACCGCCCGCCGCGGCATTCTGGAGAAGGACCCGGCGCTGGTCGCTTCCGCGTACCGGCGGATCGCCGAGGAGATCCGCGTGGGGACGGGCGAGGGCATCCAGGCCGACTTCAGTTTCCACCAGCACGGCCCCTGCCTGTACAACCACGGCTATGGGGCGGGCTTCGCGGTAGACTGCTCGCGGATCGCCGCCCAGGTGGCCGGGACCCGGCTGGCCTTCCCACCCGAGAGGATCGCGGTTCTCAGCGGCCTGATCCTCGACGGCAGCCAGTGGATGAGCAGGGGCAGTGTATCGGATTTTGGAGCCGAAGGGCGGGAGATCGCGCGCAAGGGCCAAAGCGCCCAATACCTGGCCACGGCTGCCCAAAACATGCTCAAGCTGCCGACCGGCCGGGAGCAAGAATTCCGCGCCCTGGCGGCCCGCGCGGCCGACCGACCCGCTCCAGAACTGGAAGGCAACCGGCATTTCTGGCGTTCGGACCTGATGACCCACCACCGCGCGGGCTACTATGCTTCGGCGCGGATGTTCTCCAACCGCATCGCCAACACCGATCAGCCCTGCAACAGCGAGGGCCTGAAAAGCCACCACGTCGCCGACGGGTGCAGCCTGATCATGCGGACCGGCCGGGAGTACCGCGACGTTTTCCCGGTGTGGGACTGGCAGAAGATCCCCGGTACCACGGTCGAACAGACGCCCCAGTTGACCGGCTCGCCGCGCAGGCAGGGCACGCGGAGCTTCGTCGGTGGAGTCTCGGACGGGACCTACGGCCTGGCCGCCTTCGACTTCGCCCGCGACACGCTGACGGCGCGGAAGAGTTGGTTCTTCTTCGACGACGAGTGCGTCTGCCTGGGCGCTGGGATCACCTGCCGGTCGGACAATCCCGTGGTGACCACGCTCAACCAGTGCAACCTGGAAGGTGACGTGCTGGTTGCGGCGGATACGCAGGTGCGAAAGCTGGAACAGGGTATGCACGCCTTGGAGAAGCCGGCCTGGATTTGGCACGACCGGATCGCCTACGTGCTGTTGCAGCCGGCGCGGGCCTGCCTGGGCAACCAGGTGCAGCGCGGCAGTTGGTCCCAGATCAATCACCAGTACCCCAAGGACGAAACGGCCCGCGAGGTCTTCTCGCTTTGGATCGATCACGGCACCGGTCCCAAGAACGCCCGCTACGCCTACATGGTCGTGCCGGGGATCGACCGCTCTTCGGCCGGCGCCTACGCCGCCCGGAAGCCGGTACGGATCCTGCGGAACGCCGCAACGCTCCAGGCGGTCTGGCACGAAAAGCTCAGGATCGCCGCAGCGGCGTTGTACGAAGCCGGGAGCGTGGAAATACGCCGGGACCTGATCGTCGCGGTGGACACACCCTGCCTCGTGCTCCTGCGCGAGTCGCCCGACAAGTTGACGATCTCGGTTTCCAATCCGGAGAACAAGAAGGCAACTGTCCGGGTAGATGTCAGCGGAAGGCTGCGAGGCGAGGGGGTCCAGGTCCTGGATGAGGAGGGCCGCTCGCGGATCCTGGTTGACTTACCGGACGGGATGAAGGCCGGCAGCAGTGTGACGCGGACGCTACGACGAGATTGACGTCCTCTGGGGCGGCGCCACTCGGCCGGCGCAGGACCGCGTGTGCGGCCGCCGGCCTCTGGTGCTTCCGAGATGCAGGCAACCCCGGCGACCGCGCCGGCACACACCAGCGCGGAACCGCCACGTGTCATACCCGGGATCGCAGATTCCGCTACTTTGCGGGGAAACTCACCTGGTCGAGCGGATCGGTTCCGGCCCGCCGCTCCTCTTGGTCCGAGTAGCCGTCGCCGTCGTCGTCCTGATCGGCGTTGTCCCCGATGCCGTCCCCGTCCGTGTCCCGCCACTCCTTGGGATCGTGCGGGAAGGCGTCCCAGGGGACGGCGTTGGCGGTGTGGACGCCGTCGCCGTCGGGGTCGGTCTCCTGGTTGTCGGGGACACCGTTGCGGTTGCGATCGTCGGCCTGACCGTCGGCGTCGAGGTCGGCATCCAAGTTGTCGCCGATCCGGTCGCCGTCGGCATCGGACCATTCCTCTCGCTCCAGCGGGAAGGCGTCCCGCTTATCCGGCACGCCGTCGTTGTCGTCATCGTCGTCGCGGTCGTTGGGCACCCCGTCGCGGTCGACGTCGGGCGGGCCTCCGGTGGTCACGAGCAGCGCCAGGTCGATCGCAAACGGCGGCGCGCTGAGCGTCTGCCGGCCCGCCGGTGCGTCGAAACGTTTGATGATGCTGGCGTCGCGCGGGTTGTACCAGTAGCCCTTGGCCGGCCGCGGTACATCGACGGTGACACGCAGCCGCTCGACTTCGCCACGCCGGTGGTCCCAGCGGTGATGTCGAGGTCTTCCGGTCCTCTCGGCCGATGCGCAGTCGCCACAACTGAAATGGTGCAGATAGACGGCCAGGCGCTTGTCGGAGCGCAGCCCGTAGGCCCGCACTTCGTCCGCTCCTGGTCCGGAGAGCGGCACGTCCACCATCTTGACGTCCCTATCGAGCCGATAGGCGAAGTCCTGCATGGCGCGGATGTACTGGCGCTCCTCCGGCCCGATCCAGAGATTTCGCACGTGGCCGTCCTTGGCGTAGGATGTCTCCCAGAAGATAAAGTGGATTTCGCTAAACAGCGCGGTCCAGCATCGGACCCGCATCCGCCGGGCGGAGCCGGGGTCCCAGACGCCGCCGATCCCCTCGGCGCTGCGGTCTTTGCCACCCCGGTAGTTGCCTTGCTCGCCGTAGACCACCGGCTTGCCGAATCTCTTGGTCCTGGCGGCCCGGTCCGCGGTGACACGGTCGGAGCTGAGCTCGTCCTCGTTTCCGTACCAATGCGGGGCGTTCACATCGATGCCTTCCAGCTCGGGCCGCTCCCAGCTCGTGGCCACCGGTTTGTGATAGGGGTCGATCGATTTGAGATAGGCCGTCGTGATCCGGTACCACTCGGCCGAGGCCTTCTGCTCGTTCAGCAGTTCCCAGAAATCGACGTAGGCCCCCCAGCGGTCCACCGAGTACTTGATGATCCGCTTGACCTTTTCCATGCCCGGCTGGTCGTCCGCGCGGTCGTTCAGGGCCCTGGTGAAGCCGAAGATCCCGTAGAAAAAGCGAATGTCGTACTTCCGCATCATCCGGGCCAGCTCGTCGACCAGGGCGGCCTCTTGCCAATTGACCTCATCCAGCGTGAACACCTTGATCGAGAAGCTGTTCGGCGAGAAGCGCCAGAGGTTGAACCCCGCCCGGGCGTGGCGGCCGAGGTCCACGTCGCCATTGACCGGGTTCATCGACGGACCGCGTGCGAACAGCGCGCCGGGCGGCGGCTTGGGCCGTCCGCCCTCGGGATCGGGCCGAAACGGCCCCTCCATGGCCTCGGCGTCCAGGCACGAGCCGTTGGCGTTGTTGTCGAACACCCCGTCCTGGAATCCTACGGGGAAGTAGGGGCTGCCGTCCTCGAAGACGAACCGGAAGGGGTTCTTGGGGTTGATTCGCACCCAGCCCTTCTGATGCACGCGGCCGCGGACGACCTCGAAGCTGCCGCTGCCGGCGGCGGTGCCGACCTTGAGCGTGCCGATGCTGAAGG
>CAZUAM010000532.1:0-5258 GCA_964618095.1 uncultured Planctomycetaceae bacterium
TGACTTTCTTGTCGGGACTGAGCTGGGCGGTGTACGCGCTCCAGGCGGCCCGCTTGCCGTTGGTTCCGGCGACGTCGACCCCCCTGGCGGCGTTGAAGTGCCGCCCGCCCTTGTCCATGGCCCGGATCGGACGCATGCCCAGGCCGAAGTACTTGCTTCCGGCGATGGTCCGCGCGGCGGTGGCGTCCTTGCCGGAGGTAAACTCGGCCTGCCAGATGAGCACTCGCGGCCGGCCCTCGGGCGCGGCCGGAACCGTCAGTCTGCGCTGTTCTTCCAGAAGAACCTTCCCGTCGGGCGTCTGCCAGAGGAGCCTCTCGCGTAGCACGGCCCGCTCGGCACCGCGCCGGGAGTCGATCCGCAGGGCCTCCCATGCCTTGTGCACCTGTAGTCCGGCCGCGTCCGCCTCGGCCCAGAAGTCCACCCCGTCCACGCCCCAGGCGAACATCAGGCCGTGGTGGTGCAGGTGGTCGGCCGGGGCGTCAAGGAGGATATTTGCGCCGCCGGGTGAGGTCATCTCGGCCACGTACGGCTTCTTGGGTACGCCCCGGTAACGATACCGCAGCAGCAGTTGATCGCGCTGTCGGACAATCACGTTTTCCCGGTCGCGGAGGATCGACAGCCTCTTGCCGGTGATCTTGGTGGCAGCTTCCTCTGCCGCGGCCGGGATGGAACAGAGCAGCCCGAGCATGGCGGCAACGGGCAGAAGGCGAACCGGGCGGTCCGCTCCGAGGTGGAACAAGCGACACATGGTCATCTCCTCTAGAGGGTTGAACGTGAAAGCCTCATAATAGTCGAGCCCGCCGGCGGCGTCCACAAAAACCGCGTCGTGCCCGCAGAGCAAAGCCCCCTTAGATCCAATACCGTTCAATTAAGGGCGAACCTGGCGTCAACACAGTGGCACCGGCGTCTCGCCGGTGTGACGGAACCTGTGGCAGTGCTTTCACTTATGTCTCACCGGCGAGACGCCGGTGCCATTTGATCCTCCTTGATATTGCACTCAATTGGACGGTATTGGGGCTAAGCCGCAAGCGGCCTGGGCCTATTGGAGTGTTGGGCGCACCACGTCGCCGCGTGCCTGGGCCTCGGTCTTCTCGTACGACCCGAAGAAGTCGGAGTTGCAGTCCAGCCAGAGGGTGAGCCGCCGCAGCTCCTCTTCGGGGAGCTTCACGTCATAGTGTCCGCCGTCGAGGATGGCCAGCAGCTTTGAGGCCCGGGCCCCGAAGCTGCCCGGCGTGGTCCGCGGGTCGGTCCAGGCGTCGTATTCCGCGTCGAACTTGCCGAAGTAGAAGGCGAAGTCTCGCAGATTGATGTAGGCCGTGTACCAGCGATCGCGGTTTACGCTCACGTCGCCCTGGCCCAGGTCGATCGCTTCGGGCTCCTTGGCGTGGCAGGAGACGCAATGTTGCTGGAGCACGGGCTGGACGAGGCGGGGAAAGCTGAACGGGTTGGAGCCGTCCACCTCGGGCCGGATCTTCGAGGGTGGCCGGCGGAGCGCCAGCGGAAACTGCCTCGGCAAGGCCGGCGCCCGATGTCGTGGCTCGTGACAGCCCTGGCACACCAGCGGCCGGCCCGGATGGACGTAGGTCACGCTCCGCATCGACTGCACCGCCAGGCCGCGCTCGTCCAACGCCTGGAAGAACACCGGCTTTCCCACCGGCAGGCTGAAATGCGCGCTGCCGTCGACCTCGACCGGCACGGTGCCCAGCACGGCCCGGGCGCTCTTCTCCAGACCGTACCCGATCCGTGGCTGGTGATGGTGCGGGGTCGTCTTGGGCAGGACTTGGATGATCCGCAGGGCCTTGATCCTGGTACGCTGCGGCCAGGGCTTCAGGCCGTTCAGCACGTTGATCACGCTTACGGGGGCGGTTTGCGGCGGCTGGGTTTGCGGCTGATTGGTGGTGTCTTCGGAGCCGGCCGGCGGGGGCTTCTCCATCGCGGTCAACTGCGGCACGATCGGCGGTCTGGGGCGGGACCGCAAAGGGATGGGGCTCAGGCACGAGATCGTCGGGTCACGGTAGATCAGCTCCTTGTTGCCCCAGGCGTCCAGCAGGTAGATCCCATAATTGTTCTTCGGCCCTCGCGCGCCGTTGGCGTCGGCGTCGTAGACACACAGGTAGAAGTCTTCGGAAAGCGGCCAGGCCGCGGCATACACCTGGCCGGTCGTGCTGCCGCACTCGGCCTCGGGGAAAGGCACCTCGGGGGTCAGCCGCCGGAGCGGGGCCAGCGCGTCGTCGTCCTCGATCCGCGGGTCCAGCACCACTAGCGATCCGTAGGCCTGGCTATGGTGCGCGGCCGCGGTGGCCACGTACCTGTGCGACCCGGGAATGGCCCGGACGTCCATCTCCATAAACGGCCGAGCACGCATCGACCGGCCGAAATTTCCCTGCATCGCCCGGGCGTCGCGGCCCTCGGGCGTGGTGATCCAGGGGTGGTGCGCCTGGCTGTGGCCGCGGTCCATGTAGTCCCAGCGGGTATAGACGATCATCCCGTTGTGGTCCACGCTGGGATGCCACTCGTTGGACTCGCCCGGGCTGATACAGACGAGGTCGCTGCCGTCGGGGTTCATCGTGTGGAGGGTGAAGACGGGCACGGGCCGGGCATGGCAGCGGCCGTAGCCGCCGCGACGTTCCGAGATGAAGGCGATTCTTCCGCCGGGCAGCCAGCAGGGATCGATGTCGTTTGTCGGCCCGTCGGTCAACTGCACCAGGCCCGACCCGTCCACGCTGACCTTGAAGAGGTGAAAGGTGCTCCGCTCGGTCCACTCGTATCGCGTGGGCTCTGCTTCGGTGAAGGCGAAGAGGATGGTCTTTCCGTCAAAGGACAGTTCCGGCGAGAGGAAGCCACCGGCGGGAAGCCCCTTACCTTGGAAGCGGCCGTTTTCGCAGACCGAATCGGCCAACACATTGCGCACCGTCGGCCTGCCGGTGCGGCCAAATGCGTCCTCCAGCACGAACAGCCCGCCGCCGCGAATCGCGTGGAAGCCGAAGTACTGGTCGCACATGTGGTTGCCGGTCGGATAACTGCCCGGCAGGAAGTGCCGCTTGACAAACAGGATGCGGTCGAAATCCAGCAGCGGGTTGGAAAAGGCAATTTGCCGCCGCAGCTCGAGCAACTGCCCAAAAAGTTCGTAGCGGGCCCTGCTGTCCCGCATGTTGATCTCGGCGGCCTGCTCGTTGAGCTTGTCGAGTCGGGACTGCTCGGCCGACAGATCGGGTGCACCGGACATGGCCTTCAGATGGGCCAGCAGCGCAGCCGCGCGGTGGAGGACTACGTCTGCCGGATCGCGATCGGACGCAAGAATCAGCGACCCAGCCCGAAAAGCCTGGGCCGCAATCTGATCCCGGCCGCCTTGCCGGGACTGGGCAATCAGCTTCTGGAGGCTGGCGAACCGGGCCTGCTTCTCAGCTTCCCAGGTGTCGGGCGACCCGCATCTTGCCGCCGTCGTCACCGAAGCCGACAGTGCCATCGAAACCGACAGTGCCATCGAAACCGACAGTGCCAAAGAGAAGCCCACTCGGCGCCACATGGCTTGCCTCCTGATTGCATGAGGGATCCACGGCAGCCAATTGACGCCAATTCTAGGCCCCGGTGTGGCACTTGGCAAGCCGCTCACGGCCTGGCAAAAGGCCCGTGCTAAGCCGCAAGCGGCAGAGGGCGCAAAGAAGCTCTCGGGCGCATACGCGCGCGGCCGGCTATTCGACGTCGCTTCTGCGCGTGGCCCAGCGGACTACGGCAGCACCGCCCGGATCACGTTGCGCACGGGCTGTCCGCGGACGTAGATCTTCGGGTGGATCACCACCGGAGCCGGGTAAACGACCGGCGGCCGGTAAACGACCGGGGCCGGGTAAGCCACTGGCGGCCGGTAAGCCACTGGCGGCCGGTAAGCCACTGGCGGCCGGTAAACCACTGGCGGCGGGTAAACCACCGGCGGCCGGTAAACCACCCGAGGCGGCACCGCCACCACCGGCGCCGGGTAGGCGTACACCGGGCCTACCGGATAATAGGAATGAACCACCGTAGGCGGGGGAACCACCACCGGCCCCACGTAAGCCCAACCCGCAGATGCGGTCGAACAAGCCAACAACACCACCGCGATTCCAGCCAATACCATTGGGCTCTTCATCTTTTACAACCTCCCTCGCAGGAAAAAGGGGCACAGCCAACCCTGGGCTTCCGCACCTGCCCAACCAATACAAAGTATAGCCCCCGCATGTCCCGCAGGCAAGATGCCGCTGGGGGCCTTTACAAGACTCCCTGCCGGGCCGCCGGCCGCATCATACCGCCCCCGCGTCGGTCCTCCGGCCCAACAGCAACCAGAGGAAGAACGGGCCACCCAGCAGGGCCGTGATGATGCCCACGGGCAACTCGGTGGGGGCCATGACGGTTCGGGCCAGGGTGTCGCAGAGGACCAGAAACGCGCCGCCGAACAGCAGCACCGCCGGCATCAGGTAGCGATGGTCGGGGCCGATCAACAGCCGGCAGATGTGCGGGGCCATCAGGCCCACAAAACCGATCGGCCCGCACACGGCCACCACCGCCCCGACCATCAACGAAGCGGCAAAGAAGAGGACCATTTTCGTGCGATTGACTTCCACACCGCGGCTGGCGGCCAGTTCCTCGCCGGTGGTGATCAGATTCAACTCGTGGGTCAGGTACAGCACGATGAGGCTGCCGGCGACCGCGAAGGGGAGCACGCTGAAGACTTCATCGAAACCCACGCCCTTGTAGAGTCCGCCCATCACCCAGCGGAGCATGCGAAACGTCTCTTGGACGTCGCTGACGTATTGGATGAAAAGGATCAGGCTGGAGAAGAACAAGCCCATGGCCACGCCGGCCAGGAGCATGGTGGCTGTAGAGAATCCCCGTTTGACTCGGGTGAGGCCGTAAACCAGGAGAATGGACACCATAGCCCCGGCGAAGGCGAATATCGACCCGCCGGAAATCTTCAACAGCGAGAACGTCAGTTTCAGGCGGATGTAGACGACCGCGCCCAGCGACGCCCCGCTGGCCACCCCCAGCGTAAATGGCGTGGCCAACGGGTTGCGGAACATGGCCTGGAACGCCATCCCGCTGAGCGCCAGCGAGGCCCCGGCCAGAAACGCGAGGCAGACCCGGGGAACGTGCAGCTCCCAAAGGATCCTTGCGGCCGTGTCGTCACCGCCGGATTCAGCGGCCTCCTGCCAGAGCACGTGCATCTGCCACAGCGCGCCCAGAGGTATGCGTTGCATACCCACGAACGGCGCGCAGGCAAGTACCAG
>CAZUAM010000533.1:0-5252 GCA_964618095.1 uncultured Planctomycetaceae bacterium
AATCCCAAATCCCCAATCCCCAATCCCAAATCCCAAATCCCCAATCCCAAATCCCTACCATGATCTGCGTCAGTATTGGCCGTGGCCGTCATCGACACGTGATTGCGGAGCACCGGCACTTGGTCGACCAGGGAGCCAAGCTGGTCGAGCTGCGCCTGGACTACATCAACGGAGAGGTGAATCTGAAGCGGCTGATCTCCGATCGCCCCTCTGCGGTGGTGATCTCCTGCCGGCGGGAGCGCGACGGGGGAAAATACACCGGCGGCGAGGAACAAAGGCTGATGCTGCTGCGGACCGCCATCGCCGAGGGCGTGGAATACGTCGACCTGGAGAGCGACGTGGCGGCCGACGTGCCGCGATACGGATCGACCAAGCGGATCGTCAGCGTGCACGACTTCCGCAAGACGCCCGACAATCTGGAGGCCATCCACCGCCAACTGGCCGAGTTGGACCCCGACGTGATCAAGATCTGCACCATGGGGAACCACCCGCACGACAACCTGCGGATGCTACAGCTTTCTCAGCGAAGCCAGGTGCCGACGATTGGGCTGTGCATGGGCGATATCGGTGTGCCCTCGCGAATCTTGGCCGGACGCTTCGGGGCCCCGTTCAGCTATGCCACCTTTCATCACGAACGGGCGTTGGCTCCCGGACAGCTCAGTTTCCAGCAGATGACCGAGACCTACCACTACGACCGGATCAACTCGGAAACGGAGGTCTACGGGGTGATCGCCGACCCGATCGGGCACAGCCTCAGTCCCTTGGTGCACAATACGGCCTTTGCCCGACTGAAGCTGAACAAGGTCTACGTCCCCATTCGCGTGCCCCGCGAGGATCTCTCCCGGTTTATCGACGAGGCACCCCAGTTGGGCATCAAGGGCCTGAGCGTCACCATCCCGCACAAGGAGGAGGTGGTCGAGATGCTCACCCAGGCCGACGGCGCCGTCCGCGGCATCGGGGCCTGTAACACGGTGATCTTCGACGGCAAGAAGCGGCTGGGCTACAACACCGACTATCGGGCGGCCATGAGCAGCCTGGAGGCGACCATGCGTGCGGCCGGGCGGGGAGAGGATCCCCTGAGCGGAAAGACCGCCCTGGTCCTGGGAGCCGGCGGCGTGGGCAAGGCGGTTGCCTACGGGCTGATCCGCCGCGGGGCCAAGGTAGTGCTTTCCGACGGTGCTGCGGAGCACGCCAGCGAACTGGCCAAACGGTTCAAGTGTCGCGAGGTCAAGTGGTCCCTGCGGCATACCGTCTCGGCCGACCTGCTGGTCAACTGCACGCCGGTAGGTATGCATCCCAACGTGGATGAGACATCCTACGAGAAACATCACCTCCGCCCCTCGATGACCGTCTTCGACGCCGTCTACAATCCCGAAAACACCCTGCTGATCAAAGACGCCCGCAGCCGCAACTGCACCGTGGTCACCGGCGTGGACATGTTCGTCCGCCAGGCCTGCTTCCAGTTCAAGCTGTTCACCGGCCAAGATGGACCGGCCGACGTGATGCGCGACGCCGTCAAACGGGCGATCGGGGCGGCGAAGTATTAGGGGAGGGATTGGGGATTGGGGATTTGGGATTGGGGATTGGGGATTTGGGATTGGGGATTTGGGATTTGGGATTTGGGATTGGGGATTGGGGATTGGGGACGCGGCGAGAGGGGAAAAGGATGGATACACGGGACTTTCGAGGGTTAAGGGTTTGGCAAACAGGAATGGAGTTGGCTGAGAAAGTCTATCAGTTGTCGCGGCAGTTTCCAAAGCATGAAACGTATGGATTAGGTGGTCAGATTCAGCGAGCTGCGATTTCGATTCCGGCCAACATCGCCGAAGGACATGCCAGAGGATCCACCAAGGACTTTTTGCGGCACCTTGCTATTGCCCAAGGCTCGCTGGCGGAGTTGGAGACGCATTTGTTGCTCGCCGAACGCCTCAACTACTGCGACGAGGCGGAGATATCGCAAATCCTCAACAAATGCACTCAAGAGGCAAAAATGCTCCGGAGTCTGCGGAAGCGCCTCAGAAGCCGGCTGCAAACGTGACCCCAATCCCCAATCCCTAATCCCACCCGCCATGCTCCTGATCCTCATCGGCTATCGTGCCACCGGCAAAACCACCCTGGCCCGGCTGCTCGCCCGACGGCTCGGGTGGGAGTGGATCGACGCCGACGTGGAGATCGAGCGTCGGGCGGGCAAGTCGATCGCACGAATCTTCGCCGAAGACGGCGAACCGGCCTTCCGCGACCTGGAGGCCGAGGTGATTGCCGATCTGTGCCGCCGGGAGCGCCTGGTGCTGGCCGCCGGTGGCGGGGCGCCTTTGCGGGAGGAGAGTCGCCGGGCGATGCGCGCCGGCGGCAGGGTCGTCTGGCTGGTGGCCCGGCCGGAGACGATCCTGGCGAGGATGTCGGCCGACGCCACCACCCCCGGCCGCCGGCCCAACCTGACCGACCAGGACCCGCTGGGCGAAATCGTCCACCTGCTGACGCGCAGGGGGCCGATTTATCGAGAGTCGGCCCACCTGGTGGTCGATACCGAAGGAAAGACCCCCGAGCGGCTGGTGGACGAGATCCTCGAGCGGCTCGAACTCGCACCCGAGGCGAGAGATTCCGCATGAACCTGAGATCCTGGCCGTGCCGATGGAAGTTCGCTTAGCCGTGCTTTTCGTGCTGGGGGCGTGCGTCGGCAGCCTGGCAAACCTGGGCATTTACCGGCTGGCCTGGCATCCCCGCTCAATCGGTCCCTGGTGGCGCCCGGACCCCGATGCCCCGCCCCGCCGGCTGAGCGACCGGCTGCCGATCGTCGGCTGGCTGGGGCTGCGGCGGGAAGCGGGCCTGCACGGGGCCGGCTTCTGGATCCGACCCCTGCTGGTGGAGCTGCTGATGGGGATCGGGTTTGCCGCGCTGTATTGGTGGGAGATCGAGCGGCAAGGACTGTTGCCGCCCGACGCGCCACGCTTTGCCGGGCTCCCGCTCCAGGCCATCCTCCACGCCCAGTACGCCGCCCACCTGCTGCTGATCTCCTTGATGCTGGTGGCCTCGATGATCGACGTCGACGAGAAGACGATTCCCGACACGATCACCGTGCCCGGGGCGCTGCTGGGGCTGTTGCTGGCGTCCGTCTATCCCTGGTCGCTTCTGTCGGAGTTTGTGGCCCCGATGCACGTCTTGCTACGGCCTGCGTATTGGCGTCTGCTCTCCGCCGAGACGTGGCAGGTTCTGCAACCGGCATCGCCCGAGTTGGCCCCCGGCGGGCCCTTGGGCTGGATGCCCCATCTCGCGCCCCAAGGAATCAGGAGCTTCCCTCAGGCGGGGACCCTGGCGGCCGGGTTGGGCTGCTGGTGGCTGTGGTGCGTGGGCCTGATGCCCAGGTCGTGGTACTCGCGTCACGGCTACCGCCGCGCGCTGCAACTGTCTGTTGCCCGGCTGGTCCGCGAGTCGGCCACGTACCGAATCCTTCTGATGGGAGCCATCGGTTCGGTGGCCGTTGCGGCCGTGTGGCTGCTGGGCGGACGGGGCTGGACGGGGCTCATGAGCGGGCTGGTGGGCATGGCCGCCGGCGGCGGGATGGTCTGGCTGGTTCGCATCATTGGGGCCGCCACCCTGAAAAAAGAGGCGATGGGTTTCGGCGACGTAACGTTGATGGCCATGATCGGTGCCTTCCTCGGGTGGCAGACCTGCCTGATCGTATTCTTCATTGCGCCGTTTGCCGGGCTGGTCGTGGGACTGTTTCAGGTGATCGTGCTGCGCGATTCCCGAATCCCTTACGGCCCCTTCCTCTGCCTGGCTGCCACGCTGGCGATCGTCTGCTGGGCCGGAATCTGGGACCGCACGTGGGACATCTTCGCGCTGGGCTGGCTGGTACCCCTGTTCATCCTTTTCTGCCTGGCCCTGATGGCCCTGATGTTGGGCCTGTGGAAATCGATCCGGGATGCGCTGAGCACTGTGCAGGGCCGCCGTCCCGGCGGCCGCTAAACACCGATAGGCTCATCTGACCGCCTGGGTCGGCCCCGAGTGGACCAAACGGGTTGTGCCGGCCACCCCCCCAGGGGTTAGTGCGGCACAAGTCGATCGACACTACGATAAAGGTATGGATACAAGCCTGTGCGATTCGGCCAACAGTCCGTAGAACTCGGTCGCTGAGCCTCCACTGCCATGAGCCCCCAAACCGGATACCGTTACCTCGAACCCCAGGCGCTGGCCCGGGTGGAGAATCTCTCGGTGGTTGCCCGGGGGGTGGTCGAGGGGTTTATCAGCGGCCTGCACTCCAGCCCCTACAAGGGATTCAGCGTGGAGTTCGCCGAGCACCGCGAGTACACCGCTGGCGACGACCCGCGGCATCTCGACTATCGCATGTTGGGCCGAACCGACCGGCTGTACGTCAAGCAGTACGAAGAAGAGACCAACATGCGGGTGCAGATCCTGCTGGACAGCAGCGGCTCGATGGGCTACAGCCACCAGGGCAAGCTGAGCAAACTGGAATACGGCTCGTACTTGACGGCCATCCTGGCCTACCTGATGACCCGCCAGCAGGACTCGGTGGGGCTGACCACCTTCGACACGCAGATCCGCCTGGACATGCCCGCCCGCAGCTCGCCCCGACACTTCAACGAGATGATGAACCAACTGGAGGCCGTCCGGCCCGGCCGCCAGACCGACATCGCGGAGACCCTGCACCGGCTGGCCAATCGCTTCAAGCGCCGGCAGTTGATTGTGCTCATCAGCGACCTCTACGACGAGCCGGAGGAAGTCATCCGGGCGTTGCACCACTTCCGGCACCGCCGCCACGAGGTGATCCTGTTCCACGTCTTCGACAAGGCGGAGATCGAGTTTCCCTTCCGCGACGTGATCGCTTTTAACGACCTGGAGACGGACGAGCGGATTCAGGTCGACCCGGCCTACGTCCGCGACGCCTACCTCGAGCAGATCGAGGCGTTTATCGAGGATTATCGGCGGGCCTGTGCCGAAGCCCGGATCGACTACGTCATCACCGACACCTCGGTTCCGTACGATTTCATGCTCTCCCGATACATCGCCAAGCGGCAGCAGTAACGGTTACTTGTGTGTAATG
This sequence comes from uncultured Planctomycetaceae bacterium, assembly GCA_964618095.1. Lineage (GTDB taxonomy): Bacteria > Planctomycetota > Planctomycetia > Pirellulales > Thermoguttaceae > CAZUAM01. The sequence goes on from CAZUAM010000533.1 coordinate 5,063, forward strand.
AGGGAAAAGGGGAAAGGGGAGAAATGGGAAAAAGGGATCGGTCTTTTTTGATGCTCTTTGTTTGGCGCATCATGTCGTGCAAGACTGACAGCGGGCCGCGCTTCACTCGACCCACCTGCGAGTTGCTTCCCCTCTTTCCCCTTTCCCATTTTTCCGTTGTGTAAATCGCCCGTTGAAGAGTTGGCCATGG
>CAZUAM010000534.1:0-5237 GCA_964618095.1 uncultured Planctomycetaceae bacterium
ATCAAATCCTTCCAATCCCCCATCTAGGGAAGCGGAATGTGGATTGCAACCAAATCATTGACGCTCGATGTCTGCCTCATCCAGGGGCTCGTCCACCGCGTTGCGCAGCCACGCTGGGTCAAAACCCTCCGCGCAGTTGCCGACCACGTCGATGGAAACTTGGCCGCCGTCCGACTTATCGGCGAGATTGGCGATGGCCGGAAATACCTCGAATATCTGGTCCTCGGTTGCAGTGAAAGAGAGCCTGACCGATGTTGGCCGACCTGGGCATTCGCATGGGCTTTTGCCGCACTTTAGGCACACCGATGGCGGCGTCTCACATTCACATGGGTCCTTGCCACACTTCGGGCATACGGTCGGCGGTTCTTCACACTCGCACGGCGTCTTGCCGCATTTCGGGCACACGGCGGGCTTTGGCGGTTCCGGGATGGCGGACGGAGCGATCAGGAAGCCGGACTCAGGATCCACTTCATCCTCGGCCAGCGTCCGACCGAACGCGACCTTCTCATGGCTGACCTCGTACTTCCCGTCCGCACCAAGCGCAGGAACACGGCTATCTTCGTGTCACGAGGAGGCTCGTTACTCCACCAATTAAACCCGGCGGCGCGGCAGTATTTCCGTTAAGGCCACACATAACTGATACCTTTCTGCCGATCAAGAGTGGCTCAATCCGCCAGCGACTTCACCGGCGCCTCCTTCGAGTCGAGGTAGAACTGGATGTCGATTTTGGTGGCTAAGTCGTCGGGCAGGTTAAAAAGCTGCTTCCGGGATGACACCGGCATCAACAACGCGGTGGCCCCCTTGTCGATGGCCAGCTCGGCGATCTCGACAGCGTTGTGGATGGGGTCGATCGAGCCGCCGAGGTTCAAGGCGCCGGCAACGACCAGTCCACCCTTGACGCTTTTTTGGAGCAGCGCACCACAAAGTCCCAACAGCACGCCGAGGCCCAGCCCAGCACCGCTGCGCGGGGCGTCGAACGCTCGAAGCTGCACCGAGAACTCATGGCCCCGGGGGTCGCGGTCGCCGACCAGTTCCCGGGACCGGCTGTACAGGTTTTGCTCACCATAGCGGGTGCTCTCCACAAACGCCGGTGGCTGCGGCCGGTTGAGCACCTTCACTCCCGAGCCCGGCCCGGAGGTGACCTCAATCCGATAAAGCCCCGGATGCTCGTCCATCGTGCCCGGACTGATAGTCCACACCTGTCCCGGCGGGAGTGGATCGGTGCCGACCTCGTTTTCGCTCTGAAGTTCGCTTGTCACAACAAACTTCTCCACGCCATCGGGTCCGATCGTGTAGCTAAAATGCGTGTTGCGGTATTCCGCCGGGGCGATCCGCTTCTGCTGTTCCTTCACCCGTCGGCGGCACTCCATCGCCAGCCGGATCATCCATTCCAAGTCTTCCTCGGGGATCGTCGCACGGGGATCTGGGTAGATCAACTTCGCCAGACCGCTAACGGTCTTCTGGACGGCCCACGTGTCGCGTCCGCTGAGCGCCCCGCCAATGAACACGCGGTCCTGAAGCACTGCGGCCCGTCCCACGGGGCGCAACTGGGCCCAGCACTCCGACAGGAAATCACTGACCAGACCGAAATGGTCCGTAAACAGCTCTTTCGCCATCTTCGGCACATCCCAGCCAGGAACGTAGGCGTGGATGCGGTCCATCAACGCGGCATCGTGCCGCATCTCCGGCGGCATGGGCTCGAACAAGTGGCCGATCTTCTGCTGGTGCTCGACGTCTACATTGAAGTTACCGACCATCACGACGCATCCATCGGCGCGGATACTTTCTTTCCCGCGGCTGAATTCCCCCGACTCCATGTAGCCCTTCATAATGTTGATGCCGTCCTTCTTATCGAACGAGATTCCCGAAATCTCGTCGAAGCAGACGACGTCGTACTGGCAGACGAGCCCACGCTGCCCGGTAGCGTTGTTGACAAACATCTGGGCAACGGTTGCCTTGCCGCCGGAGACCAGGTGCGAATAGGGCGAAATCTGCTGGAACAGGTGGCTCTTTCCCGTGCCTCGGGGGCCGAGTTCCACCATGTTGTAGTTCCGCTCCACGTAGGGAATCATCCGCAGCAGCATGATGTTCTGCGTTCGTTCCGTCAGCATGTCGGGCTCCAGGCCGATACTGCGGATGAGGAACTTCTTCCAGTCTGCGGTTGAGAAACGCTCGCGGCCGTGAATTAGCGTTTCCAGTGCGTCTGGCTTGGACAGTTGGATCGGGCGCAAGCTCTCGATCCCAAAAGGCCGGCCACCCCGTTCCTGCGCGATCGACACATCGTAGGATAAGCTGATCTCCGCGTAGAAGCCACCCGTCAGCATCCGCTCGTTGTCCTGGACGAGTTCCTCCGAGATGCGGATGCCTGTCAGTTGCAGGCTAGGCAGTTGGACTTCGTAGGAATCGGTCTTGTCGTTCAGACGGGCTTTGATCATGTCGATGATCTTTACCTCGCCACGCTCGCGGGCCCTCGACTTAGACAATTCCTCGTCGCCGGCCTTTACGGTCCGCTGGCTCATCTGCCGATCAACGATCTTCAGGCCCTCGTTGATCTCCTCTTCGTCAACGCTGGCACAGTACCGCCCCAGCAGGAACTCGGCCACGTAGGTCGGCACCGGGTACTGTCCCTTGAAGCGCTGCACGAGGTCCTTGCGGACGATGAACCCGTCGAACGCCTCGGCCGCGAGTCGGTCAATTGCATCAAGCTCCATGATCAGTCTTCACCACCAACTAATGTTGAACGCTTGTTTGTAACCTGACCATCCGGTGAGACGAGCACCACGATCGCCGGGACGCCGATCCCGTCGTCATCCTCCACAAGTAGCGAGGCACGCCCGTCCTCGTCCACGGGCTGAGGAGTCACGAGCGAGCTGGCGGCATCGGCGGCCGACGCCCGCAGGTCCACTTGCCATCCCGGCCCGCCCCCCGATACCTCAACCCGACACCGCAGGCCACGCCAGACGATCGACTCGATCTTCGCAAGCTCCTGGACGACACCGCTGTGGACCGTGAAGCTCGGCACCAGGCACTCTTGGAGACTCAAGCCCCCGTGGTCGTATTCCAGGCCGGCCCGGAAGGCTCCGATGCCCGTCGCCACCGCCACGTGAAGGTCCCCACACCAGCCCCAGGGTACCACGGGCACTTCGACCTTGGACCCTTCGCGGACGATAGCGCACCGGCCCCACTGCGTCGCAGTCAGGTACTTGGGCATCGCGACCTTCGGCAGGCCGCCCGGTAGCAGCAGCCAGCCGTGGTCCGTGGCAACCCGAATCTCCTTCCAGCCGGCATCCAAGAGCTGGCGGATACGATCGACAAGGCCGCGCAGCTCCTCGCCGATGCGGCGGGCAAGCTTGATGCCTTCTTTGTGCCCTGTCCGGTCAATGCTTCCACACTCCGTCCACGCTCGGCCTGCCGGGTCGCCCGTCTCGCCCTCGGTCAGGAACTGCACTCCTTGATCCTGCAAGAGCCGCTTGAAGCGATCGTGGGTGAGTGGCTTGCCTTCGGCATGAACCCGGGGTCGAAACTGTTCTTCTTGCGCGTCCCCATCGAGCTGCTCGGCAACGGGTGAGACAGCCGGCTTGGCCGTTGCCGTCACCGTCGGCATCCGAGCCCAGCTCCAGGATGCCTCCGACTCCCAGCCGCGCGACTGAATCTCCGCCAGGAGCTTCTGACCGAGGTCGAACCGCAGGCCGTCGGCGAACAGGAGACAGCAGCCGGAGGGGATCTCAGTCGCCGGGGCCGTTGCCGGATACCCTGTGGCCACCAATTTCTGGAATTGAGCCGCACCGTCGGACAACCAGGGCTGGTAGATTGCCGTGACTGCCCCAGAAACGGCCGCCACGTCCTCCGCCCGCTCTACGCACGCTAGTGCATCTATCACGGCCGCATCGGCCCTCCAACCTTCTTCCACATAGGCTTTCGAAACGACCTCGACATCGGGACCGGTCAGTGGTTTCTTCGTCGCCTCGGCCGCGAGCGCCAGGTGTTCAACCGCGCGGGCCAAGGGTGACCAGCCGAACTTGGCCCAGGGCCACCCGCGCCGTTCCTTGTGGCGATTCTCCAGTTCCCCGATGGCCTCCCGGGCCTTGGCATCCGACTTGTCGCCCACCCGCACAAGCGCTTCGCGAAGCTCCGCTTCGAGGCGTTCGTTGTCCTGGGGCCAAGGTTCGCGATCCTCCATGAACGGAAACGTGCCCTCCTTTTCCGGTGGCCGGGCGCGTCGGAGCCACTCCGGGATTCCCTGATAGAGCGTGGGCGCTTCGGCAAAACGACTCCAAACCGGCTGCCACGGGCCGTCACGCCGGCCGAGCTTTTCCGCGGCGGCCAAGGCCCCTTCCTTCTCGGGATCGACGCCGTACTTCTGGCAGCACTCGATGCAGAAGGCCGACCACTTCTCGGCTTCCCAGCGCTGCTGTGTTTCCTCGGGACCATTGAGCCATTCGAGCAGGTCCCGGACCGGATCAGGCGTGAGCAGGCCGTTGAGAAAACCGGCGTCGATTCGACGGCCACGCAGCCGCTCGATCGGCTCTTCAACCAGTCGGTTAAGTGTCCGGCGAATCGCCTCCTTGGTTGCCTTGTCCCGCGCGACATCCAATCCCAGGCCCCCGTGCTGCGACTTGAGGAAGGCGCAAATCGTCCAGTCCTTGGCACTCACCTGCGTCCAAAAGACCCCCCGGTATTGCAGCTCGGCCAGCGGTTGGAGTTCCTCGGGGCAGCCTTCCACCGCCCGAAGCTCCTGCCGGCTTATCCCAGGCAGGTAGACGACGGGGACCGCATCCTCCGGGATGCCGATCTCCGACAGCTTTCGGGCGATCACACAGCGGAGCCAGATGGCCGGCCCGGTGCGCTTGTCCGCCTCGTAGTTGCCCAAAACGAGTAGTTGCGGGAGCCGCTCCTGAATCCGCGGCACCAGCGGTTCCCACTGACGGTCGTTGTCGGTCCATAGGATCACCATGGGCTGGACCTGGTCGTTTGGGTTGTAACGCGCAGCGTGGATCAACGATGCCACGATGGCGTCGAAGACCGTGACCGATGCCGGAGCTACACCTTCCACGGTCATGGCGTTTCCTCCGTGGCGGTTCCCGGCCGGATACGGACTCCGCTCTCGCTGACCACCCAGAGATGACCGGCCAGTAGCTGGCGATCCAGCAATTCATAGACTTGCGAGAGCACCCACAGGACGTGCGGACGGCCTAGATTGACCACGCGTAGCACAACCAGGCCCGCGTCCTCCTCCG
>CAZUAM010000535.1:0-5235 GCA_964618095.1 uncultured Planctomycetaceae bacterium
CGGCAGCGTTCTTCCACTGGAGTTCCAGGATCTCGGTCACTCCCGTCAGGCGGATCTCGCCGGGGGTGGAGATGTCGAGGTCGAGCCCTGAGGGGGCCACCCAGTTTTCGATCAGGCCGTCGTTGATCGCATAGTCCCCGAGTCCACCGGAGAGGGTGTCGTAGGTGGCCACGAGGAAGGAGCCGCTGACCGGCCCGACCGGCGCCTCGATATCCATCGGAATCAGGGTCCAGCCCCCGCCCCCGGTGGGCAGAGCCAGGTCGCCCGTGACGTCCAACAAATCGCCGCCGGAGGTATGGAGTTCCCACTCCAAGCTCGACCCGGCCGCCATCACCACGTCGCCGTCGAGGGTCAAGGTGCCGATGCCGACGCCGATGCCCGGAGCAACTGCACCGTCGACGGTGACCAAGCCAGAGCTGGGCAGGATCGTACCCTGACCGCTCACGTTGCCGAAGCTGTAGCTGGCCGGCGCGGCCGAAAGCGTGGCAATGGCATCGTTGGCTACCGTCAAACCGCCGATGGACACAGGCCCGGTCCGCTCCAAGGGCGCGATCGTGGCATTGGCAGTCACCAGGATATTGGTGTCCGGGAGATCCAGGGGTATTTCGGGGCCGGCGCCCTGATACATAAGGAGCACTTCGTCCCCGGTAACCGCCCTGTCGAAGACACGAAAGTCACTGATCATCCCGTCGTAGTTTTCCCCCCCGTCCATGTTCGATCCGATCCTGAACACACTGATACCGGCCAGGCTAAGGGTCCTGCCGGTAGCGCTATGCCACTCGGAGCCGTTGAGGAAGATCTTCATTTCACCGGTGACGGTGTCCTTGGTAAAGACCCACTGGTTCCACTGGCCTTTGAAGTCTGCCGGATTCGCGGCCTGGTTGGAGCGGTCGTTACAGCAGCCGTCGGGCCCCCCGGCGTCCCAGTACACGTTGGAGTTGCTCCAGGGAAGATGGCAGCCCAGGCCCCGCTGGTCCCCGTGGTCGCTGGGGATCCGGCCTCCGAAGATGAAGTCGTCCTGCGGCTGCACGTCGTCGCCGTACTGCCACAGCGCGATCGTGATTGCCTGATCGACCGTTGCAAAGGCGGCGGCGGGGATATCCACGTAATCGGCATCCTCAAAGTCCAAGACCCAACCCCGCTCGGGATCGTCCACCCAAGCTGCCCCGGTGATGGTGCCGTCGTTGGTTCCGGCGCTGTCTCCGGCGACGGTTCCGGAGCCCTCGTCGAACGCCCAGTGGCCCACTAAGCTCGCGAAGGACGGGGCAGTGATGCTGAGGGTGCTGCCCGGCGCGCTGACGATGATATTGGTCTGCTTGACCAGGTCGGCCCCCTTCGCGGCGATAGTGCCCAAATCGGAGCTATAAATGACCTCGCCGATTTTCAGCGTGCTGCCACTCACCTGATTGGGGCCGGTATCCATCAGCCCGCCGCCCGTGACTGCCGTGTTGACAGTGGCGAGGTCGGCCCCGAGGGTGACTCCCCCGCCGGACACCAGGACCGTGTCGGCCTGGGAGCTGGCACCCACGTTGAGCGCCCCGGAAGTGACGGTGAGGCTATCGGCGTCCATTCCGCCCTGGGCATCGAAGTTACCCCCGGCGACATTGACGCTGCCCGCCGGGACCAGGTTGGTGGTCGTCAGCGTCCCGGCGTAGGCGTTGATCGCGGCCCCGGTGGCGTCCAGGGTGCTCCCGGTCATGTCCAGGTCGGGGCCGTTCATGTTCAACGCCTCACTGACGGTGACGTTGCCGGCGGGTGTGCCGGCGCCCTCGCGGACCAGCTCGCCGCCGGCAAGCCGCAAGGTCTCCAAATCCAAGGTGTCAGCGACCCTCACGTCGCCGTCGATCGTGAGCCCCTTGCCCGTAAGCGCGCCGGGGACGTAGATCTTGTAGTCATCGGCGGTCCTCAAGGTCAGGTCCCCCTCCTCCCAGGTCATATTGTCGAGCTGGACGGTCGCGCCGGGCTGGCCGCCTTCGACCGCCGCGGCCAGCAGCACGCCGCCGGCCGGGGTGGCGGCCGTCCACATGCCCGCCTGGTCCGGGTCGGTCGGGTCGAGCCACATCATCGCCGGGTCCCAATAACCCGCCGAGGTGTACGGAAGGGCTCCCTGGCCGATTCTGGCCTCCATGTTCGCCCCACCGCCGCCCTCATACCAGCCGACGAAGATCTCATGATCCCCCGCAGCCAGGTTGACCGTTTTCATCCACCCTCCCTGCGGCTCGCCCCGCCCCTGATAGCGGTTGTTGTTTACCACCAGCTCGCCGTCGACCCACCACACGCTGCCGTCGTCGCTGCATGTGGCAAACGTGACGTCGCCGGCCTCCAACTGGTTCCCCACGCCGGTACCGGGCTCCATGATGGTCAAGATGCCGTACCAGACCGCCCCGAAATTGTTGGGGTCGCCGTCCGCAATCACACCGTCGCTGCGGATATTCCAGTCGTCCGGCTGGTCCAGATCGAGGTAGGTCTGCTGGCCGCCGGCCACCATTCGCGCGGTGCCCTCGCTAAATAGTTGCGCCACCAGCGGCGTGCGGCCCAGGTAGCCTTGGCCGAAGCCGAGCGGGTCGATATAACTCGTGCTATCGCCCGAGTAATAGTTCTCGAACAGATCATCGCCCGCCACGACTCGCCGGCCAACTGTCAGCGGGTTGCTGATCACCACGTCGTTGCCGTCCATGCTGGTCACGGTCATCTGCCCGCCCGCGATCAACAGCTTCGCTGCGCCGATCGAGTCGCCCACGTCGTTGCGGGTGATGACCAGGTTGCCCCCCTCGGCCGAGAACGTGGCGTTGGCCAGGCTGGCCTCGTCATTGTCCGGGCGGAGCACCATCACGTCCGCACCCTGCTTGACGATCGTGGCCTCGCGCAGATTGGCGTTGATCGGGCCGAAGTCCGTGGCTACGGCGGGCGCGAAGCCCACCACGGTGGGGCCGCCGGCGGGAATCAGCGTGTCGGTAAACGACATCCCCTCCTCCGCCCCGGCGGTCGTCACGATCCCCGATTCCAACGTCAAGGTCCCGAAGTTGGCCGTCCGGTTGGTGACCGCGGTGATCGACGAATCGGCGTGGACCACGATCGTGTTGTTGTTGGCCGTCAGGTCGATGGCCTGGATCACGTTGGCCGACCAGATTCCGGCCTGGGCCGGGTCGGCCGGGTTAATGAAAACCATGCCCGAGTCGCCGTAGAGGAGTCCCGTGCCCGCCCCGACCTTGACGCCCAAACTGTCACCGCCGCCGGCTTCGAACATCCCGGTGGCGAACAGATAGGTCCCGTCGGCAAGGTAAACGTCGCCCAGTCCGTCGTGCTCTCCGCTTCCTGCCCCGTGGAGGTAGTTCGCCGACGCGATCCATTCGCCGGGATCGATTCGGTCCTCGACGTTGCCGGTCCAGGGGGCATTATAGTCGAAGAAGTCGCCGTCGCCGTTCAGATCGATAAAGAACGTGTTACCGTCGTCGCTTCGCATGGCGACGGAGTAGTCACCGGCCGGCAACGGGCTGCCATTCGCCGCCCCGATGGTGACGTAGCCGGTCCAGATTGCGGCAAAGTTGTCCCCGCGGGACCCGAAATAGTCGGAAATAACACCGATATTCAAGTCCCCTTCGAGCCGCTTCGTATACGTCGGGGTCGCGCCCAGGATGGCGTCGGTGTCAATCGGCACGATCGTGCAGGCGCTGCCGTTAACCTCCCAGAGACGGCCCTCCAGCCACGTAACGGCCTCAGCGACCACCGGGGCCTTGACCACCAGGTTGCCGCCGTTGAGGTCGATGCTGAGATTGGCGGCGCTGCTGGGGTCGGGGCCAATCTCCAGGCTCCCGGAATCCACCCTCGCCGTCCCGCCGACCAATGAGTTGAGCGGATCATCGACCACCATGGTTCCCCTGCCGGCCATGACCAGGGTCTTCCCGCCGGAAAGGGTCAATTTCCCGGGGGCCAGCCGGTTGCTCGGGGCCAGCGTGGCGGTGGTCCCGCTGAGGACGGTCTCCACGAATCTGATGGGGGAGCCCGAAGTGGTCAACTTTAGCCCGTCACCGATGGTCAGGGTGCCGAACTCGGCCTCCTCGCCCGGCCCGCCGGAGGCGGTGAACCCGGAATCCTTGGTCACCGTCAGGTCCAAGCTGGGGATGCTGAACGGGACGCCAACGGGAACCCGGAACAGACTGGCTATCGTGGGGTCGGGATTCGCCGCCAGACTGTAATCGCTAGAAACCTCCGACCCGCCGGTGTCGAGGTCGGAATAGCGAAATCCGACGCCGAGTTCTGCCCATGCCCCTGCCCCGCCGCCGCCGTTGCTCAGCCGTAGCTCGAAGTCGTGCCAACCGGGGCTCAAGTTCAACGACACGCCGGTCGGATCGTCCCAGCCGCCGTTGTCGATCACCAGGTTGCCGTCGATCCACAACATCGCGCGGTCATCGATGTTCTCGTAAAAGGACAGCCAGCCGGTGGTACAATTGACCTGGCCGGTGTATATAATGGTCGCCTCGTTGTACCAAACGCCGTGGCCGGGGTGGACCCAGCCATAGTCATTCGCATCTTCACCTGCATCGCCTATGGTTGCCGGGCCCCCCGGAACGATGCCAAGGGTCCCCGGGTTCGCCGTCCACGTATTCGTGTTGCCGGGAACCCAGCCGGCCAGCACACCGGGCTGGTAGTAGCCCGTCGCCTGGCGGACTTCGAGGGTCCCGCCGTCGAGGATGAACGAGGCGCCGCCAGTCGGGTCGGGGCCGCCCATGATCTGCGTCCCCTCGCTGACCTTGAAGGTGGTCCCGGCGGCGCCGATGCTGCTGGCCCGGCCCATGTCGAGGGTCCCGGGGCCGGTCTTGGTCATCTGGATCCCCGTCGCCCCGCCGTCGCTATAATACTCAATTGCCAGGTTCGCCCTGGGCCCGACGCCGATCTCCGCACTTCCTTCCACGGTTAGGGCGTAAATCCCGCTGGGGCCGCCGACCGAGAGGTACGTGTCCTCGGTCAAGGTCACGTAGTTGTAGGCTGCCCCGGCATTGAGGCTCCCTCCGATTGCGAGGCCCGCCCCTGCGCCCGGAGTGGGATTGTAGACCTCGACAATGTTGAACTCCGACGGAAGGGGATTGAGCATATCTAAAGAAAGGGCGACCGAGGGCCCCGTGACCGAGATATAGTTGTGGCCCGCGGGGCCGAGAGACTTGTCGATGATTGCCTCGTCTAACGCGGTGGGGGGCCCTGCGGGGGTCCACTTGCTCGGATCGCCCCAATCGCCAG
>CAZUAM010000536.1:0-5234 GCA_964618095.1 uncultured Planctomycetaceae bacterium
CCAGCATGTCCGCCTTTTTTCAACCCCAGGTACCCTTCAGTCGGATGAACCTGAATTAAGTCTAATATCAAGCAGGATCCGGTGGCACCGGCGTCTCGCCGGTGTGACATAGGTGAAAGCGTTGCCATCAGTTCCGTCATACCGGCGAGACGCCGGTGCCACTGTGCCGACGCCACTGTGTTGACGCTACTGCGTTGACGCCTGGTTCGCCCTTAATTCAACGGTATTGAGGCTTGAGTCTCAGACGTACAACCCCTCAATTGCATTCCGTGAAAAGTACGGCGTTCCTGCCCTGTTTTCTCACGTCTTGTTCCAGCGGGGCTTTCCCGCGGGACGCAGCCCGTGGACGTCGCTTGGCGAACATCAAGTCCTACCCACTGCCCACTGACTCCTCCTACAGCGAGCTAAGCTTCGAGAAGTTCATCGAGCTGCTCAGCGGGAACACGCCGTAGATGCCGCGGGTAAAGACCAGGTCGATGAAATCGTCGGCCACCAGGATGCGGCTCTTGGGGACGATGATCACGTCGGAGTCGGAAAGCCAGATCTCACCGGGAGGGCAGGGCTGCCTTCCGTGCAAGGCCGCGTCGAGATCGAACATCGCGGCCATCAGCCGCCAGTCGTCGCCGCGGCGGAACACCACAATCTGCTGGAGATTCGCACCCACGTTCCAACTCCCGGCCATGCTGATCGCCTGGAGCACGGTGGTCGGACCGGTCAGCTCGAAACGCCCGGAGGTGGCCACCTCGCCCAGCACGTAGACAAACCGCGGCGCCCGCTGAACCAGTGCCGGGATGACTTCGATTCCCTCGATGTCCTGCCGGTAACGCTCGTTGATTTCCTCCTGCAACTCCCTGAGGGTCAACCCTTGGGCAGGCACCGAGCCGATCGCCGACAGGGAGATGGTTCCCTCCGGCGTAACGCGCACCAATTGGCTTTGGCCGCCGATGCCCGCCCGACGGTCCACCGTGGCGCGGAGATCTTCCAGCTTGGTATTCACCATAAGCGGCGTGACCGTGATGGCCGGCACATGGTAGTATTTCTTGTACAGCTCCTCCAGCGCGTCGCGGAGCTGGGCCACCGTGCGCCCGGTTGCCCGCACCTGGCCCAACAACCGTAGCGTGATCGTGCCGTCGGGTTGGAGAATCAGGTCGCGGTTGATCGTCTCGTCGATAAACGATTCCACCCGAATCTGGTCGCCCACGTTCAGCCTGTACGGCCGCGCGGTCTCTTCACGCGTGACGCGGTAAATCAAATCCAGCTCGTCGTCCACGCGGAGCCTGTACTCGGGCACGTGGGCCAGCCGCTCGTGTCCGACGTACTCTCCCTGGGCGTAGGCCTGCCAGGCGATGGCTCGAGCCGATTCCCACCCGCCGCATCGACGACCGTCGCACCGCGAGCAGTCCACCCCGGAAATGTTACAGGGCGCGGCCGGCCCCAGGGCCTGGCAGAGCACGATTTCGCCGGCCAGCGGCGGAACGGGTGAGATCAATCGCGGCGATGCCGCGCCGGCCCGCGATTGCCGCCCCCTCACCGCGTCGGCCGTCTCAACTCCGTCCAGCCGCTGGCTCCACCACCCCAGAAAACACAACACCACCAGCAACCCGGCCGGCACGAGCCCCACAACGCTCCGGCGCAGTACGAGAGCCGCCGGGCGAGCACAAACGTTCCCACGCGGTGCGTCCGATCTGAAGGCCACGTCATCTCCTTTTCTCTGGCATGGTCCACGGCAACCAGCTTATAATCGACCTTTGCGCCGCCCGCCTGGGTTGGCTCGGTTTCATAACCTTCCTCGCCGCAGCGCGAGGGGACGTCGGCGGCGGGAAGGCCGCGGTCTTGGTGCGCACTTGGGTGAACACCCTCGGATCGACCCAACGCACCTGTTGACGTGTCGGGTCTCGGACTGCCTTGCGGCGGGCGATCTCGGCCCGGCGTGCCGACTCCGCGAGCCGTTCGGCCTGCCGGGCCAATCCCGCCTCACCCAGTTGCCGGTACACCACGGCCAGGTTGTGCCAGCCGGTCGGCTGCCGCTGGATCGAGAGGCTGTATTTCAAGGCCGCCTCCGCCTCGCGGTAGTTTCCGCAACGGGCCAGCAGCACACCCAGATCGTTGGCGGCCATGTGGTTTCGCGGGTAGGCCAGCACTGCCGCCTGATAGAAGCTCACCGCCTTGGTTTCGGCGGCCCGAATGCTGCCGGCGTTCTGTCTGGCCAGGGCCCCGTGCAGTTTCGCCAGGGCATGCAGAGCCATCGAGCCGGCCACTTCGCTTCCGGCGGCGGCGGCAAGTTGCTCCTGGGCGAAGGTAAAGTAGCACCTCAAAGCCGACAGCGGTGTGAGCTTCTCCGTGTCGGTGTCCTTCAGCACCGGCGTGCGATGTCCCTCGATGATGGCGGCAATGTCCAGATCGGCCTCCAGCCGCGAGCCCGCCGGAATGAAGTCTTCCGCCTCACCGAGCGCCGTCAGCCCCACGCCCAGCGAGCGGCTGTGCACGTCCGTCTGACGTTCGGCGTCCAGCCCCTGGGCCACCAACCGCAAGGCCCTGATAAACTGCGACCGGGCCGCAAAATAGGCCCCCCTGCTGGCCAACTCAAATCCGCGGCGGATCTGCCTGTCCGCCTGCCGCGCAATCGATTCCAACTGCTCGGACCGCCTAGTGGAAGCTTCCGGTGGCAACAGCAGTGATCCGGGCGGGCTCTGAAACAGTTGCGGACCCTCGCCAGCCGCGGTCGCCGGCTCCTGGGGCGCCCGATCTGGATCGGCCCCGGCGGCGCGATCCTGAACGGCTTCCGGCTGGCGGTCCGGTCCAGGCTGTGCCCGGGGTTCGATTGCTGGTGCCGACGGCTCGATTGGCGGTGGCGACGGCTCGATTGGCGGTGGCGACGCCTCGATTGGCGGCTCGGCAGCCGCTGTGGCCGGCTCCTGGGGCGCCCGAGTTGAATCGGCCCCGGCGGCGCGATCCTCAACGGCTTCCGGCTGGCGCTCCGGTCCAGGCTGTGGCCAAGGTTCGGGCGGCCGTGCCGACGGCTCGATTGGTGGCTCGGCAAACCCGTCGGCCGGTTCAATGGTGACGGACATCCGCGTCTGGGGTGTCGGCCGCTCCGGCTGCGGATCGGCACGCAGTCGAAACATCGGCTCATCCACAGGTGGCGCCCCAACCGAAGGCCATTTGACTGCCGCAGTGGAGACGGGTCCATTCACCCTGATCGTCACCTTGCCCGGACCTTGCTCCGGTGCCTCTTCCACGTGACGAGACGCCGGCTTCAAGACCATCGAGATCCGATCGCGCGGCGGCAACACTCCCCCGCCACGAGATGCGCCCCGAAAAAGTCCCCGCGGCACAAACTCGCCGGCCAGGGCTCTCCCGGCGGGAGAAGGGTCGAGGAAGACAATCCTGGCCGAGGGTGCGTCAGGGGGGGGCGAGGGGGCAGCCGCGCGGACCGTCACGCCCGGCAGACCGGCCAACGCCAGAGCCAAAAGCGGCAGCGCCAGCCACCGCGGCAGAATATTTGCACGGCGATCCATCGTCCTTACGTGACTAAACCGGCTTCCTGAAGCAGCGATGCCGCGTTCCGTACGGGCACATGTCGTCATTGTGACCGATCGACCGGTTTTTCGGACGGCGCTGAGCAAAATCGCGCCGTTGTCGCGGCCGCCGCAATCCGCAGCCTGAACAGCCGTCATAGGTCGTCCCAGCCGCCCCTCCCAGCCCCTAGCCGTGTTACAGCCCATTGAAGCCGCTTTAGTCGTCCCAGCCGTCCGACCGGCAGAACCGCGCGGTCATGCTGATTCCACACGGAGCAGGGCGTTGGTCGTTCACGGGCCGGGTGGACCCGGCGCTGCCGCGGCGGTTGGAGGGGGTTCTGAAACACAGCACCGGGCAACCCCGGCCCCTATGCACCTCACCGATCATCATTACCTCATCCCTCAATCCCTTGACGCGAACACGCCCGGCCAGCTACGCTACCGCCATGCTGCTGTTCAAGAAGAAATTCCTTCCGGCGATCCGCTCCGGGCAGAAGACCCAGACCATCCGGCTGTGGAAGTACCGGCGGATGCGCGCCGGGCAGCGGAGCTACATTCCCGGGGCAGGCTACATTCGCGTCACTGCGGTCGACCAGGTGCAACTGGACGAGCTGACCCGCCAGGACGCCCGGCTGGACGGGTTTGAAACGGCCGACCAGTTGCGAGCGGAAATCGCCCAGCTCTACTCCAAACAGTCGGCCGCAGGTCATCGCGCCTACCGGATCACCTTCCACCTCCTGCCGCCGGAAGAGCAAAAGAAATGCTGAATGCTGAATGCTGAATGATGAATTGAACTTGCGGACATTCAGCATTCAGCATTCCCTACAGCCGGAGCATGTCGAACAGTGCTTGGGCGACGGCTTGAGGATCGCAGGCCACCGCATAGGCCAATCCCAGGATGATCAGCCATCCGGCAGCGACGACGATTGCACCCCGGGCGTTTCGGGCGATCGGCACGCGGCTCAGTCCGGCGCCCAACGCCGATGCCAGCCGCTGCCAGCCCAGCGGATCTTGCCTCCCTCCCACCGACGTCATCGACACGTTGCGCATCACCCCCGAATTGTCCAGGTGCAACTGCACTCCCAGACTGGGCAGCACCAGCACGTCGCCGGCCCAACGGGCATCCGAATCCAGCTCCTCCACCAGGTCGGCTAGGATGGCTCGCAGTTGATCGGCCGAGATGTTGTAAACGATCAAACGCGGCTTGAGCAAAAGCAGTCCCAGCACCACGCACAGACCATAGAATCCCAGCAAGAGCAACCAAACGTAGGCCCCAAAACGAACCGACGCCGCATCGGGTAAGCACAACTCGATCGGACCCACGATCACAAAACCCGAAATGGCCAAGCCCAACGCGGCCGCGTCGCGGGTGCCGGACACCAGAAACGGCCGCCGGGACAAGTTAATCCCACCGATCAGCAGAAAGTAAACGGCCAGCGGCCCCAGCGCAAGGCACGCATGAAACGTGCCCATCCCAAACACCACCTGCCAGAGTACGCGAAGCCATTCCATCGAGCAACTCCCCCGAATGCCACACCGATCCAATCTGTCAGCGCATTCTACGCGGCCGACAGGCAACCTGCCAGGGGAGCGTTGAAAGTTGGGATTGCTCGCAAAGTGAACGCGAGTACCCCAAAAAACGTCTGGTGCTAGCACCAAAGGGTTTTTGTGGACCGTTTCGGTAAACCTTGGAAGGTCACGTTTCTCGTTCCGACG
>CAZUAM010000537.1:0-2161 GCA_964618095.1 uncultured Planctomycetaceae bacterium
CCATCGCCAACGCGGCCGCCCGGGCCAAAAAGGACGCCTACGTCGAAAAGCCCTTGGGCATCAGCGTCGAGCATGACCTAGTCTGCCGGAAGTTGTTCCAAGAGCACAAGCGGATCTTCCAATACGGGACGCAGCAGCGGAGCTCCGAGCATTGCCGCTTCGGCTGCGAGCTGGTCCGCAGCGGACGGATCGGCAAGGTCCACACGCTCGAAGTCATCGCGCCCGACGGCAATGCAGGGGGATCGACCAAGGAAATCCCCGTGCCCGATGGCCTGGACTACAACATGTGGCTGGGCCCCGCGCCCCTGGCCCCCTACACCGCCGATCGCTGCAAGGCCCCGGGTACGTATTATATCTACGACTACTCGATCGGCTATCTGGGCGGCTGGGGGGCCCACCCGCTGGACATCATGGTCTGGGGCAGCGACGCCGACCTGGCCGGCCCCATGACGTTCGAAGGCACCGGCGTGATCCCCACCCAGGGCCTCTACGACACCGTGATCCACTGGGACGTGAAGGTCCAGATGGCCGGCGGCGTGAAGATGACCTTCAAGCCGGGTGGTGACTCGACCAAGTTCATCGGCCCGGACGGCTGGGTGCGAATCTGGCGGGGAGGCATCGACGCGGAACCGAAGTCGCTGCTGAAGTCCCCGATCGGCCCGGACGAGGTCCACCTCATCAAGAGCAAGCGGCAGGACCAGAACTTCGTCGACTCGGTCAAGTCCCGCCGGCCGGCCGTCAGCCCCATCGACCACGCCGTACGCTCCGACATCATCAGCCACCTGAGTGACATTGCCGTCCGCACCGGGCGGAAGATCACCTGGGACCCCAAGAAGGAAGTAATCGTCGGCGACGCCGAGGCCTCGAAGATGCTCTCCCGGCCGCTGCGCGCACCGTGGACGCTGTAACTTCCCGGTTTGTGAGAAAGGCTGGTTGCATCGAGCGGAAGACCACTGGCAGTCCGCCGCATCTAATCTGACAAGGGACTGACGATAACCCCCGGTTGTGGCCGGTCTCCTGACCGAGCCACCGTCGGGCGGGGTCGGAGAGCCGCGTCGAACCGGCACACCGAAACGGGCCGCAAGCGGCCCCGCTAAACGGTTCGCGCGACACCCCAGGCAGGTCACACCACCGGCTCGACAACGCCAGAGAAGGAGCATCGCCCCGTGAAGTTTCGGATGTTTTTGCCCGTACTTCTGGGCCTTCTCTGTCTTGCCGGCTGCCGGCCCGCGGAACGGCAATCACCCGAACCGCGCCCGGGAGCCGGCCGGGACACGCCGGAAACGGTCCCCGCGACTCCCAAAATCACCGAAAGACGGCTGGTCGAGACGATCCGCGCGGGAGCGGACGTCGCCGAATACAATCTGAAGTTCGCCGGCGTGATCCGCCGGATCGATCAACTGGGCGGCCGACTCCAGTTCGACCTGGCCGGCAACCTGACCGGTATCGACCTGGCCGGCGGCCACGCGGCGGCAACCGACGCCGATATGAAGTCGTTCACGTCGCTCCCCCATCTTCAGAAATTGAAACTCTCCGGCGGCCAGATCACCAACCAGGGTGTCAAACACGTCAACACCATGAAGAACCTCGTCGAGTTGACGCTACAGAACACCCAGATGGACAACGACGGTCTGGGGCAGCTCACCGATCTGGCCGGGCTCAAGTCGCTGAACGTTCGATCCACGATCAACATGGACGACCGGGGGTTGGAACACCTCAGCAGCTTCCCCGAATTGACCTACCTGCATCTGCTGGAGAACGGCTTCACCGACCGCGGCATGGCCAAGCTGAAGGGCCTCGACAAGCTCGAGCTGATCGACCTGCGCGGTTGTTCCCAGGTCGGCGACGCGGGCCTGCGGCATCTTGGGCAGTTGCAGAACCTCAGGTGCCTGAGGCTTCGCAGTCCCGTGATCACCGACGCCAGCATGGCCGTCCTCAAGGGGCTGCGCGGGCTGACCAGCCTGACCGTCGAAGACTGCCCGATCAGTGACGCCGGCCTGGCCCAGCTCGAAGACCTGGCCATCGAAGACCTGACCCTCTTTCGATGCTACGGCATCAGCGACGACGGACTGAAGTGCCTGAAGAATTTCCAGAATCTCAGGCGGCTTTCGCTGCGCGACACGCCAATCACCGGCAGCGGGCTGGTTCACCTGAGCGACAA
>CAZUAM010000537.1:2171-5223 GCA_964618095.1 uncultured Planctomycetaceae bacterium
GACAAGGAGAAGCTCACCACGCTCAACCTCAGCCAGACTGGCGTCGATGACGCCGCCCTGGAGCACGTCCAGCAGTCGAAGGGCCTCGTCCGCCTGGAGCTGCGGCAGTCGCAGATTACCGATGCCGGGCTACAGATCGTCGGCAGCCTGCCGAACCTGGTATATCTCGACCTCCAGGACGACGGTCTCACCGACGCGGGACTGGCACACCTGGCAGCGTTGAGTAAATTGGAGGTGCTCGACATCACGCTCAACGGCGGGGTCACCGACGTCTCCGTCGACCATCTGAAGAGGCTCATCGCACTGAAATCACTCAGGATCGGCCAGACGGAGATCTCCGAAGACGGCGCCAGGCAACTCAGCCAAGCCTTGCCCGATTGCGACGTCACGCACCAGTAGCGTAGTCAAGGGAGCAAGTCATGCCCAGACACGTGGTGGTGTTCTCGCTGTGGGTATGCCTCGCGGTGGCTCGTGTTGCCCTCGACGGCGCAGCGGCTGCAAAGGCGGCAGAAGCCCACCGCACCACCGGATGCCTGGCATGTCACCAGGGCATCGAACCGATCCGGGAAGCCGGCTCCGAAATGCTGGAGGAAATCCCCGACCGCTCGCTGGCCGTCAGCCTGCTGCACCACGTGGCGGAGTACACCGATCAGCTTCCCGCCAGTGCCGACGACCACAACTCGCTGGTGCACAAGACGCTGCTGACAGCCGGTTGGGTCCAGGTGGTCTTCGGGGTGGTCCTGGCACTGGCACTGGTCGTGTTTGTGCTGGGAGTTGTGGTGCTCATCATGGCCGTGAGGTGGTACGTCCGCCGCAGAAGACGTCGCAAGGCCGAAGGCGCCGCCGCTTCCAGGTAGCCCGGCGCGTTGCCGCGAGCACCAACATTCCCCCCAGGCAGCCGCCCCGAGGGAACGCGGGACCGAGGGCGATTCGGTACGCATGAAGAGCTGGGGAACCAGGATTTGAACCTGGACTAACTGATCCAGAGTCAGTCGTGCTGCCGTTACACTATTCCCCAGTCCGGCCGGCGGACTCTTGCCCGGGGACCGCACACGTTCGCCGACACCGAAGCACTCCAACCACACCAGCCCGCCGCGGGGTCTATCCCCGCGCCGGTTCTGGACCCCGGGACAAACTTGGGGGCCGGCCAGCGGTCTTGTCGGACCTTCTAAGAAGCGTAAGTGGGGGCCGCCTCGGCGTCAAGGGGAGAAACCCCAGGTGGTTGACGGCCCCGTGGCGGCGGGTCTAGAATCGGTCTGGCCGGTGGCCCGTCTTTGACTCGGGTTTCGGTTGCCGGTCGGCGGTCGCTGAAGCCGCGCGGCCCGGCCCGTACAAGGCATCCGCCAAACGTGGGGGTCTATCGTCATGGCCGTATTACGAGCGATGCAGGGGCTCAATCCCGGGCAGCAGTTCCCGTTGGAGAGGGAGTCGGCCGTCCTGGGGCGACATCCCGACTGCGATATCGTGCTCGAGTCAGGGGCCGTCAGCCGCCAGCACGCCCGGATTACCTGTCTGGACCGCAACTACTACGTCGAGGATCTCGAGAGCCGCAACGGCACGTTTGTCAACGGCCAGGCGGTCGTCGAGCGCCAACTGCTCTCCGACGGCGACCAGTTGGGGATCTGCGAGCTGCTGTTCAGCTTCCACCTCAGCCCTTCCGACCCGGAGCTGTTGTTCGACGAGGAGCCCCCGGGAGATCTCGCGGCGACGGCCGCGATGATCGACGACGAGCGGCCGACCCCCAGTTCCACCATCATGTCCAAAGTGGACGTCTCCTCCGGTTCTTCGGGCCTGCGACTGGAGGTCAATCCGCGGGCCAAATTGAAGGCCCTGGTCGAGATCGGTCGGAACCTGGGCAAGGCCCTCGGGCTGGGCGAAGTGTTGCCCAAGCTGCTGGACAGCCTGTTTGCGATCTTCGTCCAGGCCGACCGGGGTTTCATCGTGCTGAACGATCCGGTCACCGGCCGGCTGGTACCCAAGGCCGTCAAGTACCGCCGAAATCAGGACGCGGAAAGGGCCCGCATCAGCCGCACCATTGTGGGCGGCGTAATCAACGGCAAAGAGGCGATCCTCTCGGCCGACGCCACGGCCGATTCGCGGTTCGACATGGCCGAGAGCATCGTCGATTTCCATATCCGCTCGATGATGTGTGCCCCGTTGATCGACAGCGAGGGCAAGGCCCTGGGGGTGATCCAGATCGACACGCTCGATCAGCGGAGCCGCTTCAACCGGGAAGATCTGGACGTGTTGGCCAGCGTGGCCTGCCAGGCGGCCGTGGCGGTAGAGAACGCCCAGTTGCACGAGACCGTGCTCCGGGAGCGGGCCCGGGCCCGCGAGTTGGCCGTCGCCCACGAAGTCCAGCGAGGCTTCCTGCCCTCCGCCCAGCCTCAGATCGACCAGTACGAGTTCTTCGATTTCTACGAGTCGGCGCATGAGCTGGGCGGGGACTACTACGACTATGTCCAACTGGCGGAAGGGCGGCTGGCGGTGGTGGTGGCCGACGTATCGGGAAAAGGGGCGTCTGCTGCGCTGCTGATGGCCCGGCTCTCGGCCGAAACCCGCTTCTGCCTGGCCAGCGAGCCCACGCCTGCCGCGGCCGTCGGCCGGCTCAACCGGGTCTTCTGTGGCCGCGGTTGGGAAGACCGCTTTGTGACCCTGGTGCTGGCCGTGCTGGATCCGACCCGCCACGAAGTGGCCATCGTCAACGCCGGCCACCTGCCGCCGTTGTTGCGGCGCGGACTGGCGGCGGTCGAAGCCGTCGCCGAGTCGGAAGCCCGCCTGCCCCTGGGTGTCGAGGAGGACGTGACCTATGCCCAGCACACGCTGGCGCTGGCGGCCGGCGACTGCCTGACCCTCTACACCGACGGGATCACCGAGGCCATGAACGACACCGGCGACTTGTACGGCCACGATCGCCTCTGGGCCCAGCTCGCCCGCGATGTCCAGCGAGTCAGTGTCATCGGCCAGGCAATCCTCCGCGACGTCCAACAGTTCGTCGGCACCCGGCCCCAAAGCGACGACATGTGCCTGACCTGCTTCGGCCGCGAGAACG
>CAZUAM010000538.1:0-5211 GCA_964618095.1 uncultured Planctomycetaceae bacterium
CTCACCGCGCTGACCACGTCCTTCGATCCGCATACCAGCTACATGTCGCCCAGCACGTACGAGAACTTTCTGATCATGATGCGGCTCGAGCTGGAAGGGATCGGGGCGTCGCTGTCGCCCGAGGACGAGTACACCGTGGTCAAAAAGATCATTCCTGGCGGCGCCGCCGACAAGCAGGGCGAACTGAAGGTCGAGGACAAGATCGTGGGCGTGGGGGAAGGCGCCGAGGGGGAGCTGGTCGATACCGTCGGCATGAGGCTCAAGGACGTGGTCAAAATGATCCGGGGCAAGCGGGGTACGGACGTGCGGCTGGAGGTGGTTCCCGGCGACGGTTCCAAGCGGAAAGTGATCAAGATCACCCGGGCCAAGATCGAACTGAAGGACAGCGAAGCCCGCAGCAAGATCTTCGAAGCGGGGTCCAAGGCCGACGAGCATCCCTACAAGATCGGCGTGATCGACCTGCCCAGTTTTTACATGGACATGAAAGGCGCCGCAAGCGGCGTCAAAGACTTCAAGAGCACCACCCGCGACGTCCGCCGGATCCTGGACGACTTCAACCAGAAAGGCGTCGACGCGGTGGTCCTGGACCTCCGCCGCAACGGCGGCGGGTCGCTGAGCGAGGCCATCCGTCTCACCGGACTGTTTATCGACGAGGGCCCCGTGGTCCAGGTCAAAGACGGCGACGGCCAGGTGCAGCCGTATCATGATCTTGATCCGGGAACGGGCTGGTCGGGTCCCCTGGTGGTGTTGATCAGCAAGTTCAGCGCCAGTGCCAGCGAGATCCTGGCCGGCGCCGTCCAGGACTACCACCGCGGCCTGATCGTCGGCGACCATGCCACCCACGGCAAGGGAACCGTGCAGAGCCTGACGGACATAGGCCACGTGGTGTTTAGTGGGATGCCCAACTCACCGGCGATGGGCGCGCTGAAGATCACCATGCAGCAGTTCTACCGCCCCAACGGCGAGAGCACCCAGAAGCGCGGCGTGTTGGCCGACATCGAGTTGCCCTCCTTGACCACGCACCTCGACGTGGCCGAGGCGGACCTGGACTATCCGGTTGATTTCGATCGCGTGGAACCGCAGCGTTTCAAGCGACTCAGCTACGTGGACCAGGCCGTCTGCGATCGGCTTCGCTATCTGTCCGAGCAGCGCCGCCGCGACTCGGAAGACTTTCAGAAAGTGCTCAAGAACATCGGCCGCTACAAGGAGCAGAAAGCCCGCAAGTACGTCACGCTCAACGAGGAGAAATTCCTCGAGGAACGCGCCGAGCTCAACGCCGAGAAGGAAGAGAAAGAGACCCTCGAGAAAATCAACGAGCCCGAACAGGAACCGATCAAGCGAGATTACTACCTGGACGAAGCCCTGGCCATCACCGTGGACTACTTGAGCCAGAGGCAAGTGGCCAAGGCCAACTGAGCCGAGTTGAGAATGCCGCTGCCAGGGTCTGCAAATCGGTGGCGGCCCCTCAAGGGCCGAGCCGGTCGCCCTTAAACCCCCGAAGACCGGCAGAATTCCGACGGGTTCCTTCGGCGAGGATCGTGCTCCTTGCCCCGCCTCAACGGTAAGGTATACTTTTTGAGTGCGATTCCGGCAGACTTTGCAGCCGCCGAGTGGTCGGGAACCGAGTGCTCGACAATCCGCGCGTCGCCGTCTTGCCCGATGCCAAACAGCCGTTGCCGCTTCCTTGCGTGGAGAATCACAATGCGCCGAGCGAGAGACGTGATGAACAAGAATGTGGTTGCGATTCGCCCGGATGCAACCGTGGAAGAGGCGATTCACAGCCTGCTGGAAAATCACGTCAGCGGGGTGCCGATCATCGATGAGCAAGGCTACCTGGCGGGTATCATCAGCGAGTTCCAGCTTCTGGAGGCAATCTACCGGCCCGAGGTCAAGCAAGAACGGGTGCGCGATTTGATGACCAAGGACGTGATCACCGTCGCCGAGGATGCCGCCCTCTCCGAAGTGGCCAACATGTTGCTGTTGCATCGCATCCGGCGCGTTCCGGTGGTTCGCGACGGCAAGATGGTGGGCATTATCGCCCGCCGTGACCTGCTGGGGTGCACCGTGGACGCGGAGAATACGCTGGGCGAACCGGGCGGCGAAGTCAACGCGTGCCCCGGCGTGCAGTAGTCGGTGGGGCCGGCGGTTTCGATCGGGCGGAGAATTGCAGGAGCACGCCCAGCGGCTCTTCGGCCGGCGCGGCCAGCTTCAGATCGAGTCGTGCCCCGAAGGAAAACACGGCCTGGTTGATCCGCATGATCTCCGGACCGTCGAGCTTCTCGACCGTCAGCTCGGGCGCTTTGGCAAACTGCGGACAGAAGGCCAGGTGCACGATGGCGGTCCGCTGGCCCGCCGCAAACGGCGTCCGCAACCAGCCGGAAAGTTGCTCGCTGCCGTCGGCGGCCCGGCTACGGGTAAGTTGCTGAAGGACGTCTTCGCCCGGCAGGCCCTCGGCCACGGCGGCCAGCGTCGCATGTGGTGACGGCTTCGCAACTGCATCGACCCGTATTGACCGCGATCCCGGTGCCGGTTTTCGTCGGCCAGGCAGCCTCTGCCACACGGCCGGTCGCCAGGCCCAAAGCTCCTCGCCGACCAGCATCGCCCAGAAAACAACCAGTCCCCACGTGCCCGTGCCGCGCAGACTCAAAGCGGCGCCCAAGGACAGCACGGCTGCCGAGGGTAGAAGCATGATCAGCCAATCTCGCCGGGAGGTTCTGTATTCGGCGGGAAGGCGGTGCCACCAGATGCGGAGTCCGACGGCGACCGCAGCCACCAGCCCGCCCACAGCAAGTAACACCAACGCTTCCAGCGGTCTGTTCAGCGCTCCGGCCAGCCGGCGCCAGCCGATCAGCAGCGCTGCACACCACAACAATCCGACCAGCGTGCCGACCGACCATCGCCCAAGATCCGCCATGGGCCGATCGAACGGTGCCGCAGCAGCCGCACCGCTTGAGTCCGCGGATGGTTCAGCGGTCATGGTTCGCTCCCGTCGCCGCAATGCACAAAGCCGCGGCCGGTGGTGGGGCCCGGAGAAAGGCCCCGACGGCTTCTCCGCGGTCCTTCGGCGCGACCACCGGTCGCGGCTTTATGCGCGACCCCCGGTCGCGGGTTTATGAATCTGAGGCCAAACCATGTCGACTGACCGGGGTGGCAATGAATTGCCACCCCCTCGTAATGAATTGCCACCCCCTCGTAATGAATTGCCAGCCCCTCGTAATGAATTGCCAGCCCCTCAGGGTCGCACGGCTATTCACGGCCTACCGCCTGCTGTCTACCGTTGCCCCGGCCGCTTCGGCCAGTTCGGCGGCCCGATCAGTCTGCTCCCAAGTGAATTCCGGTTCGCTACGTCCGAAATGTCCGCCCGCGGCCGTCAACCGGTAGATGGGCCGGCGGAGATCCAGGTACCGGATAATCCCGCTGGGTCTTAGCGGGAACAACTCTTGGGCGATATCGCAGAGGCGCCGGTCATCGAGTTTGCCGGTTCCGTCGGTATCGACCTGGACGCTTACCGGCTGGGACACGCCGATGGCGTAGGCCAGTTGGACCTCGCAGCGGTCGGCCAATCCGGCGGCGAGGATGTTCTTGGCGACGTATCGGGCCATGTAGGCGGCGCTGCGGTCGACCTTGGTGGGGTCCTTGCCGCTGAAGGCCCCTCCCCCGTGACGCGCCCAGCCGCCGTAGGTGTCGACGATGATCTTCCGCCCCGTCAGACCGCAATCCCCGTGCGGCCCGCCAACCTCGAACTTCCCGGTGGGGTTGACGTGGTAGGTGATCTGGCCGTTGAGCAGACTGGCCGGCAGCACCGGCTTGACGATGTTCTCGATGACGTACTCGCGGATCTCCTCTTGGGTCACGTCGGGGTGGTGTTGGGTGGAGACGACCACCGTGTCCACCCGCAACGGCTTCTGCCCGTCGTACTCCACCGTTACCTGGCTCTTGCTGTCGGGGCGGAGCCAGCCGACTTCGCCGTTTTTGCGGGCGGCAGTCAGGCGGTTGGTGATCCGGTGTGCCAGGGCGATGGGCAGGGGCATCAACTCGGAGGTGTGGTTGCAGGCGTAGCCGAACATCATCCCCTGGTCGCCGGCGCCGATCTCCTTGCCCGCCGTCTGGTCCTCGTTCACCCCCATGGCGATGTCGGGACTCTGCCGGCCGATCGAGAGCATCACCGCGCAGCTATCGGCCGAAATACCCATCGCGTCGTCGTCGTAGCCAGCCTCGCGGATCACCTGCCGAACCACGTCCGAGTAGTCGATCATCGCCTTGGTGGTGATCTCCCCGGCCACGATCGCGATGCCCGTGGTCACCATCGTCTCGCAGGCCACGCGGCTGTAGGGATCTTCGGCGAATAGTGCGTCGAGGATGCCGTCGGAGATCTGGTCGGCCAGCTTGTCGGGATGCCCCCCACTGACCGCCTCGCTGGTGAACAAGTGCTTCCCTTGAGCCACGGAAAAACCCTCCTCTCGTGCGTGAAGTTCTCAAGCCGAGTGTAGTATCCCTGACCAAAAGGGCCAATTATAAGCCGGACCGCGTCAAGTTCGCAAGCGGAGTGGCAGGCCCGGCCGAAAGCCGCCCTTGCGGGGGGCGAGAATACGTCAAGCCGCGGCACGCCCGCCGTGCCCCTGTCGCCGTTCGACCAAGGCCGCCAGCAGGTCGAACGTCCGCCGGCTTGCACCAAGCTGCCGCAGGACCAGCGACCTGGCCCGATCACCCAGCGCGGCCGCGTAGTCGGGGTCTTCCAGACAGCGGCGGACGAACCGGGCGAGTTGCCGGCCGTCGGTCACCACCACCGCCGCATGGTGGGCCAGCATGGCGGAAACGACGTCACGGAAATTTCGGGTGTTGGGCCCGAAACAGATGGCGGCACCGTAGGCCGCCGGCTCGATCATGTTCTGGCCTCCGCGGTTGCCCAGGCTGCCGCCCACAAAGGCAATTCGGGCCGTCCCCCACCAGGCGCCCAGCTCGCCCACCGCGTCGACCAACAACACCCGGGCGGCCGGGGCCGGCCCCTCACGCTCCAGTTCCGTTCGGCGCTGCCAGGGGATGCCCGAGGTGTCTAACAGCCGGGCAACCGCCGGGAAACGATCCGGGTGGCGGGGCACCAGGACCAGCCGCAACCACGGCCAAGCCGGACTCAACTGCCGATAGACGTCCAGGGCGACCGTCTCTTCCGGCTCCTGGGTGCTCCCGGCCAGCAGCACAACGTCGTCCTCG
>CAZUAM010000539.1:0-2465 GCA_964618095.1 uncultured Planctomycetaceae bacterium
TATTGTAGAGCTCTGAATTGCCGGCGAGGTACGGTTTGCAGGGCGGCGACCCGGGATCGCTCACTTGGCTTCGACGGGCAATCGGCGAGGCCCCCGGGGTATCGGTGATTGGAGCCACCGCCGGCGGCCGTCCGTGCATCGTTTTCGTTCCTCTACGCCCAAAAACTGTTGGCACCATGTCCTGGCCCTTGGCTTCTCATTTCAGCGCCGTGCTGCAAAACCCGAGGATCGCGTTCCGCGACCCTCAACTCCAGCGGTGCAGCGTGGAGAAGGACGAGAAGAGGCAGCCGCGGCCCTGGGCGGGTGCGTTTGCAGTGGTCTACAAGGGGATCGACGCCAACGGAAAGGACCCCTTCGCGGTTCGAGTCTTCACTACCGAATCGCCGGAGCGGAGAGAACGCTACGATCTGATCAGCGCGTACCTGAAGGGGCGGAAGATCAACTGCCTGGTCGATTTCGAGTATCGCGACCGCAGCATCCGCTCCGCCGGCGACGGGAAGTGGTATCCGTTGATCCTGATGGATTGGGTCCAGGGGGAGACCCTGTTCAACTGGGTCCGTGCCCGATGCCTGGAGGGAAACACCACGGTCCTGGCCCGGGCCGCCCAGCGTTGGGTCGATGTGGTCCAGGAGCTGGCCCAGGCCTCCGTGGCCCACGGCGACTTGCAACACGCCAACGTGATGGTGACCACCAGCGGCGAACTCAAGCTGGTCGACTACGACTGTATGTGTGTTCCGGCGCTGGTGGGCCGCCGGAACCTGGAAGTCGGGGTGCAGCCGTACCAGCATCCGGGCCGAAACGAGAAGACGTTGCTGTCGCTGGATCTGGACAATTTCTCGGCCCTGGTGATCTACGTGGGGCTGCGGGCGTTGGCGGCCAACACGGCGCTCTGGCAGAAGCACATCGAGCCAACCGGCTACGACAAGCTGCTGTTCCGCCCGGAAGACTTTCAGGCCCCCGCCCGCTCCGCGCTGTATCAGGACCTGATCCAATCTCCGGCGGCGGACGTCCGCGAGCTGACCCAGCAGTTGTTCGGGTGGTTCCGTGGTCGGATGGACCAGATTCCTCCACTGAGCGATTTGGCCCATTCCTATGCGAAGGTCGAACAGCTGCTGTTGCGCCAGGAGTGGAAAGCGGCGGTGGAGGTGCTCAACCGCCGAGGACAGTTCCGAGACGCCCCAGAGCAGTTGAAACCGCTGATCCGCCAGGCCTACGAACACGTCTGCCGGCAGCAGGCCTGGAAGGCCTTCCAAAAAATCCCCGAACAGACCAGCGAACCGAACGACCGGAGGCTGGTAGACGCCTGGAACGAGGTGCTGTTTGCCGGGTACGAGCCTGCCGAGCGGCAGCGGATCCGCGTGGCCGCGGCGCGCCGCCGGGTGACGCTGGTGGACAGGCTTTGCCACCTGGCCGGGCAGTTTTCCGGTGAGATCACGCTGGTGGGAGAACAGTGCCTGGTCGAGGCTGCCTCGGCGCTTCCCCAAGGTTACCAATACAGCCTGGGCCCGCGCGTGGAACAAGCCCGACGTCGGGTGGCGGTCGTGGTGCGCCTGGAAAAGGTGTTGGCCCAGCCGATCGCCGAGGCCGCGATTGTGGCGGCCTGGCGGGGGGTGGTGGAGGCGAAATCCGAGGACCTGGTAGACTCCGCCCGGCGTCCGCGGATCGAGTCGGCCGAGCGGCGTGCGGAGGTGATCAAGGCCCTGACGGCCATTACGGACGATCTGCCGGCCGATCGGCGCGATCGCCGGATCCTGGATGTCTGGGAGGAGGATCTGCTGGCGGACTGCCAAGAGGCGGACCGTTGGCGGCCGGCCTACGAGGCGGCGGCCCACCGCAAGCAGGTGCTCCAGCGGCTGCAAACGGCAGTCGACGGCCGCGATGAAGCGGCCATCGCCCAGTTGACAGAGGAACCTTGCCTGGCCGACTACCCCTTGCCGGCCGGGTGGGACGCGTTGGCGACCACGGCCCGGGAGCGGGTCGGTCGGACCGAGGCCCTGTTGGAGGCCCTGCGTGATGAGCAGCGTTCGTCGTTCCGGGAGTTGTTCGACGCCCGAGTGATCCGCGCCTGTCCCGAGCGTTTCGCGCCCTACGAGTCGTTGTTGGCCCGCTGGATCCGCTTAGAGGTGCTTTCGCCGGAGAAGCTGGGCCTTCGGTCGGCGGGAGGGCGGAGAGGGGTGGTGCCGGTGGAGAAGCCTGCGGGTAGCCAGCGGGTGCGGTGGAGTTGGCCGCAGGGGCGGTTCAGCGACCAATGTGTCCTGGCCATCTCCGCCGAGCAGCCCGGCCCCGAGGCCGTCCCCGAAGAAACGGCCCTGCTCCATCGTGTGCCGATCGACCGGGAGAGTTGGGAGAGGGGCGGCGGCAGTTGGATCGTTCACACAGAACCCGACTGGGCCGGTGCCTACGTGGTCGTCTGGGCAGTGATGGATTTGGGGTTCCGGACGTTCTACAGCCTGCCGCTGGTGCTG
>CAZUAM010000539.1:2475-5204 GCA_964618095.1 uncultured Planctomycetaceae bacterium
GGGCCGCCTGGGAGAGCGCTCGGCCTGGAAATGGAAGGGGATTCGGTCCATCTTTGCGGGACGAGGCAAGCGTTTCGACCCTCACCGGCAGGAACGAGAATGACCCTCCTTGGATGGCATTCGTATTGTTGATATAAGGAGTTCTGTCTCTTGGAAATGAGTGCTGATGCAGTAAAGGAGAAGGTTTATCAAGCATTTAGCGATGTACCGCGCCCTCCACACTTTACCAACTACAAGCACTGCGACGAATGCGCGGAACATGATGAGACATTACGCTCGCACGACCCGCTCACGATCAGCTACAAGGAGCTAGGGAATCCTGGGTGGGACCCAATGTGTTTTGCGGAACCGGAGGCTTTTCTCTACTACTTTCCGGCGCTGGTGCGATTGGCTCTGGATGGGAGGGGTGAGGAGACTTATCTTGACCAATTCTTGCTTCACTTGCTATATGAAGGTGCGGAAGGCCGCGTCAAACATTTCAGCAAGGAACAACGAGAAGCAACATTGATGACCCTGTGTTACATTAAGGAGGGAATAGAGGACGAACTGGCCGGATGGGGCGAACTAGATCGATGGATCTTGGAAGGACACCTCGATGAGGCAATTGGTCTATGGCAGAAGCTTGTAGAAAACGAATAGTGTGTCGCCGAAGCGCACGTCGCCAAGACGCTATCGCTCAGCTCAATCACTGGCAATAACCCACTGGGAGCGGATGATGTCGCGCGTGCCCTATTCCCAAGAGATCAGCCGTCAGAACAAGGCCTGTTTCTTGTTCCTGCTGGACCAATCGTTTTCCATGGAAGAGCCGTTGGGGAATTCCTCCAACCGCAAGTGCGACGAACTGATCACGGCGATCAACGGCTGGCTGCAAAACATGGCGATCCGGGCCAGCGGAGACGAGGGAATCAAGGACTGGATGGACGTGGGCGTCTTCGGCTACCGCACCGACCCGGGCGCCAATCCGATCATCGAGTCGGCCCTCCAGGGCCGCCTGGCCGGGAGAACGCTGGTTTCGATCACCGAGATCGGCGAGAACCCGGTGCGGATCGACACCCGCAGCCAGTACATTCCCGACGAAGAGACGGGCGAGATGATCGAGGTACCCTGCGAGGTTCCGGTCTGGGTGGATCCGGTGGCCGAGGGGGGCACGCCGATGTGCCACATGTTGTACCGCACCCACGAGACCCTCAGCCAGTGGATCGCCCAGCACCCCCGGAGCTTTCCGCCGATCGTGGTCCACATCACCGACGGCGAGTCGCAGGACGGCGACCCGATCCCCTACGCCGACGCGGTCAAGAGTCTGGCGACCGAGGACGGCAGCGCGCTGTTGTTCAACTGTCATTTGTCGATGACCGCCGCCGATCCGTTCATGTTTCCGGCCAGCGAACACGGCCTGCCGGACGAATTGGCCCGGGTGTTGTTCCGGATGTCGAGCGTGCTGCCCGATCCGTTCTACCGGCACGCCGTGATGGAGGGTTTTCAACTGCAGCAGAGCGCCCGGGGGATGGCGTTCAACGCCGACATGGTATGTCTGATCCAGTTTCTGAACATGGGAACGCAGGCGGCCCCGGGGCTCCGCTGACGGAGGCGATCTGAACGACTTCCTCGAATACCAGCGGAAACGCAGATGCCGTTCCAATCGCGGATTTTCCAGCTCGCCAAAGACACCGAGCATCCTGAGGAGTATCAGGACGCCTACGTGCTGGACGCGGCCCGCGGGATCGCCGCGGTGGCCGACGGTGTGACCTCGTCGATCTTCGCGCGGCATTGGGCGGGGATCCTTACCGAAGCAACCGTCGCCGACGCCCCCGACCCGAACGACAGGGAAGCCTTCGGCCGCTGGCTGCAACTGCGGCGGCAGGCGTGGTCGCAGCGGATCGACACCAGCTCGCTGGCCTGGTTCCAGAAGGCCAAGCTGCCGCTGGGTGCGTTCTCTACCCTGCTTTGGGTCCGCGTGTTGCCGGTGGAAGAGGATCGGCCGGGGGCGTTCGGGGGGTATCGGATGCAGGGCTTTGCCATCGGCGACAGTTGCCTGTTTCACGTCCGCCACGGAGAGGTGCTGCGGGCGTTTCCCATCCAGAAGGCGGAGGAGTTGGAGGCCGATCCGCTGGTGGTCGGAAGCGTCGATCTGAAACGCGATCAGCTTCTTCAGTTCCACGCCCTCGACGGACTCTGCTACCTGGACGATCTGCTGGTGCTGTGTACCGACGCCATCGCCGGTTGGGCCCTGCGGCTTGGGGAGTCGGGCAATCCGCCCGCCTGGGAGGACTACTGGCACATCGGCCAGCAGGAGTGGCAGGAGGAGATCGTCCGGCTCCGCGACCAGGGGCAGATGCGATACGACGACGCCACGCTGGTGCTGCTTCGCCTCACCCAGACGGCGGTTGAAGCTCCACCACCCAAGGAAACCCCAGAGGCCGCCGAAGGCGTCGAGTCAACGTCCCCGGCGGTGGCAGCCGACCAAGTGCCCGTCGTGGGGGAAGAGCATTGGAGGCGGAAGTTCAAGTCGGCGGGCAAACGAGCTGCCGGGCGGATCGAGCCGGTTTCCGACGAGGTCCTGCGCGGTTGGGAGAAGTGGAAACAAAAGGCCGTCCGGAAGTACCGCGATACCTTCGGAGAGCGCGACAAGTGAACCCAAAGCCGCTCGGGAAGTGAACACAAAGCCGCTCGCGGCTTAGCCCAACTTCCACACTTGTCCCGGAAAATGACTTTTCCCAAAGTTTTTTCGG
>CAZUAM010000540.1:0-5185 GCA_964618095.1 uncultured Planctomycetaceae bacterium
TCCCCGCCGCTCATGCCCCAGCAATCCTCGGTTTATGAATAATCCGGGCTAGCCCGTAGGGTGCGTGCTCGCACGCACGCCAACAGGCACCGAGGCGCACGTGCTCGCACGCACGCGAAGACGCGCCGAGAGGCTCGCAGGCCCGTGGCTTTATGGGCATATCCGGCCGTGTCGCGCAAGGTGCTGGAGTTGTATGACGTCAAGTCTTAGGCGAAGTGGAGCATTGGTGGTGTTCTGCCTCAGGCACGCAGCTTCATGTCCTATTCTTTCGGTTGTTTCGCAGACTTCCTCTGCGCTTCGAAGAGCTTGCCAAAGTAGCTTTGAAGCCCCTTCGTGTCGGGCAACAACCACTCTCCCTGTCCCTCACTCCGTCCCTCACTCCAGAAATACGTTCCGTGGTAAGGCCCCTCATTCCAAAACACGTAGTTGCTCGTCAGCCTCAGCACCGTGCCGTCGGCCCTTGTGAATTGGATAACCAAGGTGTTAATCCACGGGGCGGGCGGTTCAGGCCCCTTGTGGCCGCGCCCTGCGCCTGGAAAAAAGGAAAGCAATCGCTGAATCTCTGTCTGAT
Source organism: uncultured Planctomycetaceae bacterium (assembly GCA_964618095.1). Lineage (GTDB taxonomy): Bacteria > Planctomycetota > Planctomycetia > Pirellulales > Thermoguttaceae > CAZUAM01. The sequence continues at coordinate 572 of CAZUAM010000540.1, forward strand.
CCTCGATACGCTTTGTGCGATTCGCCAAGTCACCACTAAGAAATGTTACTTCTGCACTCGTATACTGCATAGCGTTCCCCTCGGTTCTGGGTGCCTGCGATTTCCGGCCCGAGCCATCGCCGGTACTCCGGCCATTCGCGGGCGGCTCGTCCCGGCCGCAACCGATGGCGAGGGTTCCCAAGACGGTCACGAGCAGAAGACGGGCGATTCTGTTCATTTTTTCCTCCGTAGACAGTTAACAGTCTTGGGTTGAGTCGGTTGCCGATCTCACGTCCGCGCGGACTCCTTTTCCCGCTTCGAACATCTGCCCGACCTCCATATTCGCGGCTTGGTCATGGGGCGGGGGTCTTCGTGACGAGGGAAGTTCCATCATATGTGTACCACATGTCACCGTCGGTGCTTTTAACACCATCCCATGCGGTCACGGTCATGTTGCCGTCGTCTGCGAGCTTCTGTAAGAAGGCTGCCCCGGCGACACCCGCGCCAACATTGCAGTCCGTAGGGTGCGTGCTCGCACGCACGCGAACAGGCACCGAGAGGCGCCGGGCCAGGGGCGAGGGAATGCGTGCCCGCACGCACGTGGGGACGCGCCGGGAGGGTCGCAGGGCCGTCGCTTTGTGGGCAGATCCGACCGTGTCGCGCATCGGGCTCCAATGCAGGGACTGCCCGCGGATTTCTTCACCAGCAGCCATTGGTTAAACCGAAACTCGTCAACTCCATTGAGCACTGCTGGGCCAGCCACCACTGCGCCCCGGGCGGGATGTCAATTGTCAAGAGTTGACCCCGTATCCCCCGTGGTGGCCGACCAGCCGGGCAGTAACAGCAGACACAAGAACAGGTACTGATTGCCGACCTTGCGGCTCTTGAGAAAGTGCTGGCTGTTGGGCATGGCGCCGCGAACCCGATCGGAGTCGGCTGCTTCGGATATCCTCGTCCCCCACGCGCTGAGCGACGCGGAAAAGAACGCTGTTTTGACAGTAGGCGTGGACAACATCGCATTATCCTTTCAACTCAGCTCGGTATTTTGTGTCTGCGCGTTTGAGATGGTGATACGTCCTTTCCATCGGCGGTTCTTGTGCTACCAGTAATTCTCACAAATTCAAGTCGATTCATGCTTTCTTGCTGCACTCTCAGAGCACAAACACATTGGCAAACTGGGATTTCATCGTGATCTCCTTCCTCCTGGTGTGCTGATTGTCTGCGGGGCCTCCTCCCGCCAGTCCACCGTAAGCTTGCCCGCGGGCGTTTGCACGGTGAGCACCCTGTCTATCAAATTGACCGGCGGTGAGACCAGGACGGGCCAGGTGGTGTCGAGGGGAACCACGTCGGCGTTGACCGTGATGTCGGGACGGACCAGGACAAACTCCGGCGGCCGTTTCGAGTAGTCCGGTTGATGCCATGTCGATGTGATGACGTCGTTCTTGAAACTGGTATAGGTCACCGAAAGGCGGTCCCAGTTTACGGTCAGCGGACGCTGGGCGATTGCGCCGCGGAACGCCTCGAAAGAGGCCTCCTCCTCCTTGGTGGCGATGTCGAAGACGAAACCGGTTTGCGCGTGGGCGCTGCGGAGCAGGTCGAACTGTCCTGTGCGCTTATCGGCAGTGTCGATCGTGTAGTCCTTCAGCGGACGGATGGCGATATAGACGTCGCCTTCCCGCAGAAAGACCCAACCGCCCGCCTCGACCTTCTCGTCGATGGATTTGGGATAACGAACGATGGTTTCCTTGATCAGGTTATGCGCATGGCCATCACGCAAGGCCCACCAGTCACCCCTGCCGCGACTGGCCCACGGATCGGCCTTGGGGATATTGAATAACGCTATCGCCGTACCCTGGTACTGGGCGGTCTGCATGAAGGGTGAATTCAGTCCTCGGATCAAACTCAATTCGTCGCTGCGCCAGTACTGATGGAAGCAATAGATGGAGTTGTAGGCGTCGGGGCTGTCGTAGATGATGCCAAAGCCATCGTAGTCGATGTAGTATTCGCCGGTATCGTACCTAAAGGCCCCGCTCCCCATGGCATAGGTCTTGTCGCGGTAGACGTACCGTATGCACTCCGCCGGATCGCCCTCTCCCCAGTAGCCGAAATGGGCGCACGCTGACGTGAGCGCATAGGGGGCGTTCTGTCCCAGTGCCAGGCTGTGGATGGGGGTGGGCAGCGCCCACTTGGAAACGGCGGCATTCACCAGGTAATATTGGGCCAATACAAGATTGTCCGAGCTCCGCGGGGCCCAGTTGAGGGCCTCGCCCCAGAAGAGCCAGCAGGTGAACATCGACACCCACAGACCGCCGTCGCGGGTATTGGACTGTGTTCCGTAACCGCGGTTGAAGGGAGGGATGACCACGCCCTCGTACTGGTTCGCCGCTAGATTTGCCAGGTGAAAACAGATCGCCGCATCGGCCGCGCCCTTCACCTCGGGATCGGCGGCATGGTCGTAGAGGGCAAACAAAGCCATCAGGTGGACACCGAGATAAGTGGTGGAAAGGTTCTCTACGTAGCCCTTGTCATAGAGGCTGCGCATGGCCGCGAGCAGGTGACGGCGGGTCTCATCGTGGAGCTGGGCGCTGGTTGCTCTGCCCCGGAGCCAGCCGCTTTCGTTGGGCCAGTACTGGCTGAAGAGGTAGCCGCCCCCACTTTGCATCAGGGCATGGTTCTCGGTGCCGTGGCCGTTGAGATTACTGAAGCTCTTAAGCCTGGACAGGAGGTGATCTCGCTGTGCCGCGGAGAAATTGTCCCAGTACTTGCCGACTGCGAAGGCCACGGGGGGATAGGAAAACATTTCGCCGTCGCCTCCCCCAACATCGTCGTAAAAGTCTGCGATGCGGGAGAGCGCCTTGGCGTCATTGGGATTCAGTTCCAGCCGCGCCAGGGCCACCGTAGCGCCGTGCTTGGCTCCCCCCATGCTGTAGCCGCGCAGTTGCTCGAACACCCATGCCGCGCGTCCTTCCCGAGTCGACCAGTCCTGAGCGACGGCACGCCCCGGCAGCAGGCAGAAGGTGAGAGCGGCTGCTCCCGTCAGGACTGATAGGAATAGCCTGCTTGACGCTCCGCGTTTCCGGAATCTGGCAGCGTCGTTTCCGATCCATCCGGGAAGGCGGCGGGCTTTGTGCCGCGCGCGTTCTGCCGAAGGCACGGCGCAGGGGACGTGTTGTTTCATGGTTTGCACAAGCTTACTTGATCTTGAGGGAATGCTTTTGGCACAGCCCGTCCAGCAACAACGTCGCGATGGTGCAAGACATGCCGAGGAACGTGACGCCCAGGGGTTTACCGCTGACCGAATCGTAGTGCTCGCTAACCCCGTTCTTGATCGCGTTGGCCACGGTCCTATCCGCGATCTCCGCGGCAAGGTCCTTGTGGCCGTAGCGGGCCAGGCCGGTCGCAATCTGGTAATTCGTGGCGGGCCAAACGTCGCCGCGCCAGTAGGCATCCGATTTCCACCGGGAGTCTTTCCGGTCCACGGTGGGCACCGGCAGCGGGGTGGTCCAATTCTCGGTCCGGAGGGATTCGGCCATCCGCCGGGCCATGGCGTCGGTGGGCACGCCAGCCATCAGCGCCATCCAGCTCCCAATTGTCGCAACGGGAATTTTCTTCAAGCTGTCACGCTCGACCGAGAGAAACGTTCCCGCCGCTTCATCCCACATGTGCTTGCGCATGGCGGCGGAGGCTTTTTCCGCACGGGCCTGACGGCGGGCCGCCATGGCCTGATCGCCGACGATTCCTGCCAACCGCTGGAGACTCCGCTCCGCCATGATGAGGTAGGCTGTGTTGCCCGAGGCGCAGATATCTCCGTACCAGGGTCCTTCCTTGGGGCCTTTGCGATTGGGATGTGCTGTCAGCTTGAGAGCGTCGAGATTGCATTCGTAATCGAAGGTCTCGAAACGCGCATGCTGGATGTCGCCGCTGTAGGATCCAACGGCGATCAAGCCAACGTTGGTGACATCCCGCTCCCGCCAGTACCATTCATGGAAGCACTCCAGTGGCGCCAGCCCCTGCCGCAACAGTTCCTTGTCGCCGTTCCGCCGATAGGCACGCTCCATGCCCCAGGCAAGAATGGGGATCTGGGAATAGGCGGGAGACTTGAGCCAGTTGTTGTTTTTGGGCTGGATCATGCAGGGCACCATGTCGTGCCGGTAGGGGGGCACCTGTTCGTTCCAGCGGGCTTGGAAATCCCAATAATTCTGAAAGACCTTGCGGATGTTCGGCTGCATGTCGGGCAGCAGGCTCAGCAAATCGACGACGAACATCGGGTCCCAGATCCACTGGCCATAGAATCCACCGCCGGCGGTGATCCACCTGCGTTTCAAGGTGCCTTCCGGCGGCATCAGCTTGCCCAGCACACACTCTCGAAAGATGTCCTGAACCAGCCGCATGACCTCGGGATCGTTCGCCTCAAGGAGTGAGCGAATGTCCATCCGCGCGGATGCCTCGCGGGCCGGCGATGCACCTTGCAAGTGCGGGCCAGCCAGGACCGCGAGCGAGGCGGTCAGGCCATTCTGGAGGAAGTGGCGGCGATTCAAAGACGTCATTGATTTCCTCCTTGGCGATTCCATGCGCCGAGATTAAGGCGAGCGGCGGGAATTAAATTACCGCCGAGCGTAGCTTCTGCGGCTTGAT
>CAZUAM010000541.1:0-5172 GCA_964618095.1 uncultured Planctomycetaceae bacterium
AGGCCTCCTCCCTGGTGTTCGCCTCCGGGGTCACGCCGATGGCGTGGAACAGGGCCACCGCACCGGAGGAAGCGGCCGCCGCACCCAGCGCCTTCAGTTGATCGTCCGTGCTCTCCACGGGGAGCCCCTCGATGACCGGAATCTCATCCTGAACCAGCGAGCCGAGCAGGTGCCCGAATACCGGGTAGAAGGTGTCTTCCTGCAATACGGCCGGTGCGACGTCCACCAGCCGCACCAGAACCTGCCCTTTGCGATTCGGCTTCAGATGGAGGCCGTGTTTGGGGACCCTTCCGGTGATCGCGGCAGAGATGTCGATGTAGTCGCCGTACCACTCGGTTCTGGCCCCCAGCACCGAATTGGCGTAGACGATGGCGTTCGATTCGGCCCAGGCGATCTGCTGGCCGAACCTGGGCGTGAGATAGCCCTGATACGGCGCGCAGGTCCAGGTGGGGATACATCCCATGTCGGTGTAGGCCTTGGCCTGCCTGATCGCCTTGGCGGCGAACTGTTCCGGGACGCCGAACTTCCGCCAGTTCTGCAGATCCAGCGGCCCCATGTTCAGCGTGGTGGGGACGGAGACCTTTCCTCCGTGGGCCGCCAGCGTCTCGGCGAACTCCAGGCTGGCCTGGCTGAGCAACCCGCAGCCGTCGATGTGAACCTGGCTGATGTCCATCATCTCCGCGGCGCCGTAGACCTCGGCCATTCTCACCAGGATCGACATGGCAAGCCGGGCGGCCTCGCCGTGCTTGCCGTCGAGCATCTGCCGGTCTTTGGCGGTCAAGCTGATTGGCATTCGTGCCGTTCTCAGGGTTTTCCACGGGCGCGAAACGGGGGCCGTCGCCTACCAGGATAGCTCAACTCCGGAAGGATGCAACTGCGCGCGTGTGACGTCAGCCCTGATCGTCACCTCAGGAACGGCTGCAAGGCTTGCCTAAGCTGTTCGACCTCGTCGCGTTCCGCGGGCAACAACGGTCCACGCGGAGGACCGACCGGGTGGCCCATCACTTGGCAGCCGGCCTTGACGAACTGCGTGTACTTTCCGCCGCCTTCGATCAGCGCCAGCGTGGGCAGCATCTGATAATAGAGATGGCGGGCGGCAAGAAAATCGTTCTTCCCGACGGCCAGATCGAACAACTCGACGTGCTGTTTCGGCAGAACGTTTACCACGCCGCCCACCCAGCCCGTCGCCCCCAGCACGAAACTCTCCAAGGCCGCCGTGTCGCAGCCGCAGAAAACCGTGATCCGCTCGCCACAGCGGCGGATGATCTGGCCGACGCGGGAGACGTCGCCGCTGCTCTCCTTGACGTACTGGACTTGCTCGAGTTCGGTCAGACGTTCGATCAGCTCCGGCGTCATATCGACTCCGGTCCGGCCCGGGTAGTTGTAGAGCATGATGGGGATGCCGATCGCCTCGTTGACCGCACGAAAATGTTCGAACAATTCATGCGGCGTCGGCAACGAGTAGTAAGGCGCGGCGAGCAGGACTCCTGCGGCGCCCATGGCTTCCGCTTGGCGGGCATACTCGATGACTTGGCGTGTTCCGCCGGCGTTTGCTCCCACCAACACGGGAACTCGTCCAGCCGTCGCCTCCAGCGTCGTGGCCACCACGGCCTTGCGCTCATCGGGACTCAGGGCGTAGTACTCACCCGTGCTACCCAAGGGGATCAGCCCGTGTACTCCGCCTCTCTCGATTAGATAATCGACGAAATCGGCAAGTGAATTGTGGTGGACTTGCTGATCAGTGGTCATCGGCGTGACCAGCGCGGGGAAAACTCCTTCGAACGTACTATCCACCAGTTAACACCTCCCCGAGAGCAGTGGTATTTCCGTTCCTCGCCGTTCTGCGGCGTTCCGTCTCACAATCCCAATCGCTGGAGCGTCTTGTCCGCGGGTTCCCCGTTCTCGTTCCAGCCTCGCACCTGGTAATAGTCTCTGATCATTTCGTCGAAGGGCGGAACCTTGCCCGCACGCGCTCCCTCCTTGGCGGCCTTGAACATCTTCTTGGGCAACACGTCCGTCTTGGCGTTGTAGCCGTCGCGGACGTTGACCAGGCGTTGGACGGTGAAGCCCCGCTCGCCGGCCTCCAGCAGATCGTCGGTTGAATAGTCCCAACCGGTGATGGCGTTGAACGTCTCTTTCACGTCGCTGAGCGCCCAACCCCCGCCGTCGACCATGAACAGGCACAGGACCAGCGAATTGGTCAGCACGGCCAGGTCCTGACACTTGGCCGCCAGCAGGCCCTGGTTTCGCCCCTCGAAGAACGTGGTCGTTTCCTTGGTGATCCCCGCTTCGGGAATGTAGAAGCCGCCCATTTCTACGTCCTCGCACGGCCCGCGGAAGTGGCAGGCGCCCCGAGTGCTGGTCGCGTAGCTCGGCGCCAAAGAGAAACAGCAGCGGGGGTCGTGGGCCGGAAGATCGAGCCCCTTGACGTGGGCCACGTTCTCGACGGCCTCGGGCGATATCTTGGCTGCGGCGGGCAGCGTCCCCTCGGCGAAGACCGCGCCGAACCCCTCGCGCTTCCCAATCTGCTCGGTCAGGCCGATCAGTGCCTTCGGATTCCCCCACCTGAGCTCCAAGCCGTCGGTCTGGTCGGTGGTGATCCATCCCTTCTCGAAGCACTCCATGGCAAAGCCGATCATCGCCCCGGCGGAAATCGTGTCGATACCGAGCCGATTGGCGATCTCATTGGCGGCGGACACCACCTTGGGGTCGTCGATCATCACCCCGGTACCCATCATGCCCAAGGTCTCATATTCCGGCCCGGCGCCCTCCAATGCGTATTCTTTCGGGTGGTCGATGGCGATCCGACGGTGACACCCGATGGGGCAATACTTGCACGGCAGCGGCTTGGCCCGCAGCGCTTCCGTGTAGCTTTCCCCACCCAGCCGCTTGGCACCCTCCGGCCAGACGTCGCCGTCCCAATACTTGATGGGCATATCGCCCAGGGCCTCGGCCGCTTCGCACAACCCCGGCGTACCGTGCTTGCGGAACTCGTTTTCCTCAACCGTCTGGGCGATCTCCCGCTGATAACGCTTCACAAGTTCCTTCGCCCGTTCCGGATCGTGGAGGGGGACCTGGCGGGTTCCTCGAACGGCGACGGCCTTGAGATTCTTCGAGCCCATCACGGCTCCCATCCCGCAGCGCCCCGCAAAGCTGTGTTTGTCGAAGGCGATGCAGGCGATGGCCACTTTTCGCTCGCCGGCCGGACCGATTGCCGCCACCGAGAGTTTCTCATCGCCCGTTGTCCGGTGAACCGCATCCACAGAGTCGAACGTATCCAATCCCCACAAGTCCGACGCGTCGCGGATCTCGACCTGGTCATCGACGATCGAGACGTAGACAGGTTCGTCCGCCGCCCCTTCGAACAGCAGCACGTCGTAGCCCGCGTCTTTCAGAGACGGCCCCCAACCGGCCCCGGCCGCCGTGTCGCCAAACGTATGCGTCACCGGCGAGATGCCGACGACGCTGAACTTGGCACCGCCCGGCACCGGCGGTCCCTGAAACGGCCCGGTGGCGAAGATCAAGCGATTCTCGGGCCCGTAGGGGTCCTGTTTGGCCCCGACTTCTCGACGCAAGATCTCCGCGCCCAGGCCGGCACCTCCGATGAACCGATGCAGATCGTGTTCTTCGATCGGTTGAACCTCCACCCTCCGGTTCGCCAAATCGATGCGAAGCATCCGTTGCCAGTATCCGTTATCCATGATCGGTCCTGTGCCTCCCAATAACTCCCTCCACGTTGATATGCAGGGACTTAGGGGCTGTCAAGGAACAGCGTCGCACTTTGGGAGAATGGCCCCACCCGAGAGGGCGAGGTCTCCGGAATGTCGACGCGTCCAACCCTGCCCTCCCGGGCGGGGCTGTCAGCCAGTGCAACAATGCGAACTTGCTCTTAGACAACTCCTTGCGTCATTTGTAAGAATCGCGACTCTCCATCAGGATAGCGGATTTCTCAATCCGGGGAAGATCGGAATCTGGGAATCCTCCGGCCTGCCGGGAAAGATGTCGTTTCCGTACGCCCTCAATCGAAGGTCCATCGCTTGCTCGGGCTGACGTATTCCAGCAGCCTTGCCCGCCAAGTGCCACACCGTCTACTCGGCCGCCAGGCTGGCGCAGACCAGCTCGCGATCGTTTCGGGCAAACACGTGCTTGTAGGCGTAGGCCGGATGCGACCAGCAGACCCCGCCGCGACTGGACAACTGTTCGGTGGTCGGCTCGAGCAGCTTCGCCCGGCTGATCTCCTGAAACCCTTCGGGCGAAAGCTGGCTGATGATCAGCTCTCCGCGCTCGTTGAACATCCAGATCCGCCGGCCGTTGCGGACCATGTGGATATTGGCCCACCGCGCAGTGGGCACGGCGGTGAGGTCTTCCCAAACGCGATCGCCGTTGCGGGCGTCGAGGCAGCGCAACTGGCCGTAGCTGTCCACCCCGTAGACGTAATCGCCCTCGAGGTACGGGGTGCTGATCATGGCGTGCAGGCTGTCGGTCACCCGCTCGCTGGGGCCGCGCCTCTGCCAGATCTCCTCCACCCGCGGCTCGTCCTGATCCAGCCGGAGCATCAACGAGCCGTCGTAGAACGAGGTCACGAAGAGCCGATCCCGGTGGACGACGGGGGTGGGCACGTTGATGACCATCCGCTTCGGCGGGAACGGAACCTGCCAAAGGGTCTTGCCCGAGGCGGGATCAAGCCCGGCGACGCGGTCGCCCGTCCAGCAGACCAGCACCCGCCGGCCGGCCTGGTCAATCATGATCGGAGCGGAGTACGAGGCCCGGTCGTCCAGGGCCCTCCAGCGTTCGGTTCCGGTCTTGGCGTCCAGGGCCACGATACAGGCCCCGTCGGCCGCCCCGATCTGCACCAGCAGCAGATCGCCTTCGACCAGCGGTGCGGAGGCAACGCCCCAGACAGGCACACGGACTGCGTAATCCCGGCCCGGCTCCTTTTTCCACAACACCTCCCCGCTGGCGGCGTCGTAGCAGTGCAAGTGCCCCATCGTGCCCAGCGCGTAGGCACGACCGCCGGCAATCGTGACCGACGCCCGGGGGCCCGCCTGGTATTGAACGTTGGAGTAACGGCAGTCGTATGCGCCGGTCCACAGCCTGTTACCGGTCTTCCAGTCGAAGCAGAGGACCCTTTCGACCTCTTTCGGCTCGGTCAGCCGATCGGTCACGTAGACG
>CAZUAM010000542.1:0-5155 GCA_964618095.1 uncultured Planctomycetaceae bacterium
TCTTCGATGCTTCGGGGGACTGGAGATAGCCGCCTGCCGGCTCAATGCCCATCGCCCCACGCAGGACTGTACATTGCCAGTCGTCTTGCAGCCATTTCACGGCTTCGGCATTCCAGAATTGTGGCCACCAGACGTGCCATCCAAAACTCATGCCTCGCAGGACAACGGGTTCGCCCTTGGCATCCACGAGTTGTGTCCCCCGGACAGAGAGTTGGCCATGGGTCTGAACAAAAGTGGGCGTTTTGGCTTGGGCGAAGACGCCGTCCACAGGCAAGCCAAGGATCAGTAGAAGCACGTATTTTGTCATGACTGGGTTCCTTCTGGGTAAGATGGAGTCATCGGAATTCCCGCGTGGTCTTCCGGCCTTCTCGTTCTATCGTGTATGCGTTGCTGTCGATCGTGACCCGTTGGTCGCTAAGCACGATGACCACGGCCCCATTTTCCGTTACAACCGTCAGCCCGGGTGGCGCATGGCCCTTGCGCCACGGGACGATCACGCTTGTGAATATGCCGCTCCCCTTGACCCGAAGTAAGTGCTGGCTTTCGAAGCGCCCCTTCGCATGTCCTCCCCAGATAGGTGCGGACCAGTTGCCGATGACGGCTTCTTGTGACTGGTCATTGACCGTATAGACGTTGAAGTCGATGTTCTGCGAACCGGTAAAGCCGAAGCAGTGGACGCCGCCGGGAAGCGTGATTGTTTTCGAGGTGGAGGGCCGATGATGCTTAAGGTCGTTGGGGTTGTGTCCGGCATTCGGGTGCCTGCGTAGGATCGGTGTTATCACTCCTGCCGGCGTATCCACCGTACCGTCGGCCACCAGATTCAGCGTCATGACCTTCTCGGCTCCGGCTTGCGACCCGGTGAAAGAATCGCGGAGCACGATGATCGGATGCTGGGGATCGGGCAAGATCTTGATGACCTCCCGTGTCCACGTCGTTGTCTCTGTCTTGCCTGCCTTCATGAAGGCTCGGGCATAGCCTCCATCGGGAAAGCTCCTGAGCACTTCCTGATCCGAACCGGCATTCCATATGGTACCTGCGTCGAGCTCTGGCGAGTCCTTTGCCCAGCCGCCGGGGATGGAATCTGCAAACACGATCGCACTTTTGGTGTATGAGCCGGGTGTGTGCGGGGTATAGATGGAACTCCAGTCAGTCGACAGCGGTTGGCCCAAGGCGTAGATGATCACGGATCCATGGTCGTTGTGACGGTGGTCGCTGTACCAGTCACCGGCAATCAGCCAGATTGCGGTTTCGTCGTCCGTGCCATACCCGTTGCGCAGCACCGACATGTAGCCCGGAAAGCTGGCATCTGACAGATTAGGACTGGTACTGGGCAACCGGCCGTCGATCATCGCGAGCGTCGTACCGAAGAAGAAAGAGTGCGGGTTGCCGCTTTCGTTCCACATGCCCATCAGCCGCCTGCTCAGTTGCGGGTCGGCATCGCGGAAACCGGTTCCCAGCATCCCCAGCATTTCACACGGCTCGATCGAGCCGTCGCCCAAGGGGATATGCCCACGCTTTCCGTCCAAGCGTGGCTCGGGCGGGGTCATCAGTTGCATGTAGAATTCGGCGAATCTTGCCAAACGCAGTTCAGCCTTGAGCGGGTCGATCTGACCCAATTGTTTGATCTGCAGCAAGCTGGAGAGCGTCGGAGCGAAAGATGCACCCATATAGTGCGGGCAGCCGATCTCGGCGCCGCCGTCGTTGACCACCCGGCTGACGATCCCCATCACTTGTTCGACGACCCTCGGAGCACGAGCCTTCATGGAAGGATGCCCTGACATGAACATCGCATAGAAACTGCGGTAGCCGGACTGTTGTATCGGCATGTTGGCCGTGCCGAGGTTCAGCCCGTGATCGTTGTCCAGGGGAACGAAGTCGTTGTCCCAAAGGACGTTTGCGTACAGCGCGGCAATCGCCTTGATCCGTCGCCGGTCCTGATCGCTTGTGCGGGAATCACCGAGAATCTGATCGATGATCACACCGTCGCGCATCATCATCAGGCCGCCATGCCAGTAGTGGACGTCGAAGTTGTAAATGCCGTCGCCGTTGACCAGCGACTCGACCAGTTTGTGTCCGTGATCGACGACGGAATCGATCATCTTCTGAAGCCGCTGCGGTTTAGGGTCCCTCCACATATCGATCATCGGTCGCGAATAGGTTTCGGCATTGTAGAGGAAGCGATAGTAGTCTTCATCCGTACGGATCTTCTCCTTTCGCCAGTCGATCGCTGCTTTGTCCATGTAGAGGCTACCGTATCCTCCGGGCGGATCGGGAAAGTCGATCGTCAGACGATGGAGCTTGTTCAGATTGACACCGCCATGGAGATTCATCTGCCTTGCGATGGGCTGGACTTCTGTCGGCGGCTTCATGTCGCGGACCTTGGTGCCGATGAAGAGGCCCCACTGAAAGCGACTCTTGGGAAAGGCGACGTTGCTTGCAGATCGCCGATAGCTTTCGACGGTTATCAGCAGACGCGGTTTGCCGTCCTTGCCGACGGGAAGAGTATTGATACCCACTCCACTGGCCCCCGCGCCAAGAGCACGCGATGGCCGGCCGGCGAAGATGCCGGCGATGTTCGCATCGGCGCCTTTGTTCCGGTTGAACACTTGCCAGTACCACCCGCTGTCGAAGACCCAGGGATCCCACACGGCCATCTGTCGCCAGGATCCCCCTTGAAAGGCGGGGCCGCTGCTTGTGTAGGCGGCCCGTCTTGGCTTCTGGTAGTTCAGATCGACCTGTGCGTCCATTGGCGCGCGGGCGTGGGACATGCCGTACACTTCCCCGTCGGGTTGATAGCCGTTCTCTTTCTTGGTCGCATGATGCCCCCGGTAACGTCCGTTGGTTGGCTCGACGCCGCGGTAGACGTCGAAGCCGTAGATCACCTCCAGATTGGTCTCCTCTTCAAACAGTATCGATTGGCTCCCGGCGGTGAGCGTGATCGTTGTTGTGTGGTATCCCGACCCGGCGTCCTTCAGGTGAAGCTGGCCGTAGTCGTAGGAGGGAGTGGTGACCGCGTAATGAATCCGCACCACCGTCTTCAGCGGGCCCCTTTCCAGGAAAGTGACGTCAAAACGGCCGCTGCCTTCATCGGCGAGTGCCTCAAGGGCGTTGGGTCCCGTGGCCGTCCAGGTGCCGTCTCTTAAGAGTACTCCCTGGACTGGAGCCGGAAGATAGAACGGCTTTTTAACGCTGATGTTGAATAGGCCCGGCCCGGCAGTGAAGTCGGCGGGAAGCTGAAACCCTTCGGTGGGAATCCGGATGCCGGTAACACCGTTGGTGATCTCGTAGTACTGCTTCTTCTCGATGACGCGCACCAGGTCACGTTCGCGTTGCGGCTCCGCGCCACGCCCGCTGATGAGCTTCCAGGTTCTCGTGGCGCCGGCGGGCAGGTCCGCTCGCACCGCGATCCTGCGGCCATCCTCGAGGAGTTGGGACACGACTGCCTGGCCGGCCGGGCCGATCACGTGCGCTTCGGCGGCGTCGGTCTTCCCGGTCAGACGGAAGTCGATGATCTGATCCGGGTGTGAAACACCGTAATGCTCCTTGACGACAAAAGCCCCTATCTCCCGCGCCGCATTCATCGGATTGAACTTCAGACGCTGTATCTTGGGTGATCGGATGGCTTCTTTGCCGTCGTACAATACGCAAAACCCCGCTCCTCGACCGTAACGGCGGCCCGCCTTGTCCCACAGGATCGTCAACGTGTGGCCGTGATAGCGGACGTTGTCCAGGCAGAAGTAGTCCCAGGCGTCCGGCGGGACGAGAGGATGGACCTCGATCACCTCGTCGGCACGGGGCCGCAGCCCGATCAGGCCGCTGACGATCAGGTCGCAAAAGGTCGAATGGTTGTAGTCCTTGCCTCGCTCCTTGCCCCCCTTGCCCGGATCCCAGTCGTCGTTCTTCCAGGTCCTAAGCCGCGTCCGCGAGATCCAGTCGCCGGTCAACGGGTTGAGGTTCTCGTCGATCCACGGCACGACGCGGCCGTCGTCGCGCTTAAGGCGGTGCGACCGCGCGTAGATCTTCAGCAGCTCGAAGTAGTCTTGCGCGCTGATATGGTCCTGCGGCGGGCCGCTTAGCAGGTTGGCCAGCGAGGTGAGCGTGACGGACGTGGCGTACGGCCAGCTTGGGCCGTTCCATTGGCATTCGTGGCCCTGGTAGGAAAGGGCGAACTTGGGGTGCCGTCGCTCGGCCGTCGTCGGTCCGTACGGTGCATGGAATCCGTCGGGATCGATCAGTTGACGCCAGGCAACGGCCTGCTCCGGATCGGGCAAGCCGAAATACCAGGGCGTATAGCCGTGCAGCTCGCGGACGTCCGCCCGCGGCAAGACGCCGCCGCCCTTCGCCCGGGGAACGACTTTGTAGAACTGCGCTTCCCGGTCCCAGAGGTGTTGCTGAACCAGTTGGCGGATCTGTGCTGCTTTGTCGCGATAGCGGCGGGCCAGCGGCTTCTCGCCTGCCAGTTCGGCGACGTTGGCGATCGCCAGGGCGTCGCCGTACATGTAGCTGTTGATCGTCGCCCGGTAGCCGCTACCGCCGATCGACACCTCCATGCCGTCGCGGTCGTCGATCTGCCAGAACAACCCGTTCGGATCGCGGCGGCTGTCTTCCCAAGCCTGGTAGTTGGCGATCAGGTCCGGCAACAGGTCGACCAACAGTCCGAGATCGGGACGGACGAGGTGGCGAGCCCAGAGCGCATCGGCGGCCCAGAAGCTGTACCGCCGGGGCTCGCCACCGCCGCGAAACCAGAAGCGGGCGTAGTCGTCCAGGTACTTGCCGTCGTGCAGCCAGCGGCCTTCGTAGAAATGGTGCGCGGCGGGGCAACTGATCGTGTTGTATTTGCCTGCCCAGCCGACCGCCGGCAGGAACTCCGTGATCACGAATCCTGCGGGCGTATGCTTGATGTGCTTGCGATACGTCCACCAGCGGAAGTAGTAGGTCTTTTCCAGTTCCTTGTCGGGGCATTCAAAAAGCGGGATGTTCTCACGCAGAAACTCCCACGCGGCCGCGTTGTCGACGTGCTGGACGTACAACTCCTCGTCGTGACGGTTGAACTCTTTCACGTACGGCTGGAACGCGTCCGCTTCGAGCACCGACGGCCGGGAGGCAGGGGCCGGATCCGGCTGTGGCCACAGTTCTCGGCCCGGGTGTGTCGCCA
>CAZUAM010000543.1:0-5155 GCA_964618095.1 uncultured Planctomycetaceae bacterium
ATTCCGTTGAGACAGATAACTATGACGAACAACAGGCCGACATCCGTCGAGACCAGACTGAACATCTCCGGGTCGGCGATGGTCGCTCGCAGCCCTTCCATGGGTCCCACGCCGGTGAGGCGGACGATTTCTGCAAAGGCGAACGGCAGGATCAAGAACGAGAGCACGATGGTGAGGATTCCCTGGATGAAGTCGGTGAGGATGGCGGCGCTGAGGCCGCCGGCCACGCCGTAGACGACGAACATCGCGGTCATCACCATGGTGGCGTAGAAGGCGTTGATCGAGCCGCCGGTCACGGCCTCGATCATGGCGCTGGAGCCCTTGAGCATCACCCCGATGTTGACGATCAGGTTGAGGATTGCCATCACGGCGTAGAGCACGCCGACGCTGGTGTCGTAGCGGGCTTGGAAGTAATCGGAGGTGGTGATGGCCCTCATGCGGCGGAACATGGGGGCGATGATCCAGTAGAACGGCGTGGAGAATGCCCAGAGCAGTTGGTACCAGATCCCCGACGCCCCCACGTTGTAGGTTTTGGCGGCCACGGAAACGGCCTGGTCGGAGTGGGTGCCGGTGCCGAAGTTGAAGAACATCATCAGCAGCTTTCCGAACTTTCGGTCGCTGATGAAGAAGGTGGCGGCGCTGCGGACCTTGCGGATTGCCCAAATGCCGATGGCGGTGATTCCCACCAGATACCCGGCAATGACCAGCCAGTCGATCAGCCGCAGTCCGAGCAGCTCCATGGGCGCTCCCGTGTTGATTGGGGGATCGTCGCAGGGTGGACTCGTGAAGCTACCGCAGCGGCAATACCGCGTCAACCAACCGGCTGCCATTCGGTAGGGGAACGGTTGGCAGCGTGTGAGATCTTTGGGCGAGTGGAGGTCCAAGCCCAACGCCATACACCGGACTCGACGAGGACAGCCCC
Source organism: uncultured Planctomycetaceae bacterium (assembly GCA_964618095.1). Lineage (GTDB taxonomy): Bacteria > Planctomycetota > Planctomycetia > Pirellulales > Thermoguttaceae > CAZUAM01. The sequence continues at coordinate 923 of CAZUAM010000543.1, forward strand.
GCCCTCCCGGGCGGGGCTGCGGGCGAATCGACGAATGCGAGGTTGTTCGCGGACAAGCCGCCACGAGCGTGCCTTTACAACTGGCGCCCGCGCCGGGTACGATGAATCGGTTCGTGACCGTTGCCCGCCGACGCGGGGCGCAGGCGGAGAGGCCGCAAGCCGTCAGAATCTGCACAGTTTGCCTCGCCACCGGGGGCGCGGAGGTGGTGTCGGCGGGATACGGGGCGGGGCGGGTCCGCGGCATCTTGACCGCCTGTCCCGAACTGGATATCGTTTGGCCTAGCTGTACCAGGAGGCAACCTACCTTGCCGATCTCCGAGAAGTCGTCTCCGACGGCGACCTCCGACACAAAGGTATCACGATGACCTCGCGAGATCTTGTCCTCAGGACGCTCAACCACGAGCCGGTCGATCGGGCGCCGCGAGACCTGTGGTATTTGCCCGGGGTGGAAACGCTCCGCGCCGACGAAGTCGCCGAGATCGAGGTTCGCTATCCCAAGGACATCGTGCAGCCCGATTTCACGTATCCCGCCGGGAAACGGTCCAAGGGAAAGCCTCGTCGGGTGGGGCAGCACACGGATGCCTGGGGCTGTACGTGGGAGGTGGCCCAGCGGGACACGATCGGCGAGCTGAAGGATCACCCCCTGGCCGACGCGGCCCGGATCGCAGAATACCGGCCCCCTTTCGAGCTGCTGACCAGTGACAGACACGGCCAGGCCAGGCTGGCCCGGGCCAACCGAAGCTGTGCCGCGACCAGCCGCTTCGTGCTGGCCTGGACCGAGACTCGGCCCTTCGAACGACTGCAATTGCTCCGCGGCACCCAGGCCGCCCGGGCCGACCTGGCGTCCGGGAGCCGGCAGATCCGCGACCTGCTGTCGATGCTCCACGAGTTTTCCTGCCGGGAGATGGAAATGTGGGCGGGGACGGACGTGGACGGCGTGGTCTTCATGGACCACTGGGGGTCGGAGGACGCGCTGCTGGTTGCCCCGGAGATCTGGCGCGAGCTGTTCCGGCCCCTCTACCGCGACTACTGCAAGATCCTCCACGCCAAGGACAAATTCACCTTCTTCCACTCCGACGGGAATATCTCGAAGATCTTCGCCGAGCTGGTCAGAACGGGGATCGACGCGATCCATTCGCAGTTGTTCCTGATGGAGATCGAGCGGCTGGCTAAGCGGTACCGGGGCCGGGTGACCTTCTGGGGTGAGATCGACCGGCAACACACCTTGCCCTGCGGCACGCGCGAGGAGATCGCTGAGGCGGTCAAGCGGGTCCGCAAGGCACTGGACTTCGGCAGCGGCGGAGTGATCGCCCAGTGCCAATGGGGACTCGAGGTGCCGCGTAAGAATATCGCCGCGGTCTTCGAGCACTGGCTGATGCCCCTGCCGATGCACGCCTAGCGGCAGTGGGCCCCGTCGGCAGCGGGCCGCTTGCGGCTTAGCGGACGCGCGCGTCTCGCCCGCCGACCGTTGGGCAAATTCCTTGGCGCCGGTCGCTGGTTTCGAGTAAGATGGTTCTTCGTGCTTGCTGATCCAAACCTCCCCAGGAGACCCTGAGATGAGCGCGCAGCAACTGATCGGACGGCGGCAGTTTCTCCGGGCCGCGGCCGGCACCGCCGCAGCCGCCACGCTCGGCTCGGCCGCCGCGTCTGCTCCCAACAGCGGCGTGCGGCCAAACCTGCTGATCATCCACACCGACCAGCTCAGCTCGTGGGCCCTGGGGGCCTACGGCGGCAAGCTGGTGGGCACGCCCCGGATCGATTCGATCGCCCGCCAAGGGGCCGTGCTGGGCCAGTTCTTCACCAACAGCGCCGTCTGCACCCCCTCGCGCGGATGCCTGATCACGGGCCGCTACCCGCACTGCCACGGCGCCTATCGCAACAACATCGAGCTGAAGCGCGACGAGGTCACCCTGGCCGAGCAGCTCAGGCGGAACGGCTACCGGACCGGATACGCCGGCAAGTGGCACCTCGACGGCCCGCCCAAGCCGGGATGGATGAAGCCGGGCCGGTCGATGGGCTTTGCCGACTGCCGCTACATGTTCAACCGGGGCCACTGGAAGAAGATCGTCGAACGGCCCGACGGCACCGCCAAGGTAGAGCCCTACAAGGTCATCGGCGACGAGAAAACCTACACCACCGACTGGCTGGCCGGCAAGACGATCGAGTTTATCCGCCGCAATCGCCGGGGGCCGTTCTTCTGGATGGTGAGCATCCCCGATCCGCACGGGCCGTTTACGGTCCGCCCGCCCTACCAGACAATGTACAAGCCCGAAGACATGCCGGTCCCTTCGACGGTCGACCAGGTTGAGCTTCCCTGGGGGAGAATCCCCGCCAAGAAAGGCCGCAATCGCAAGGGCGGCGCCCCCGCGGCACGGGCGGCACAGTGCCGCCGGGCCAAGGCCAACTATTGCGGGCTGGTCAAGTGCATCGACGATAGCGTGGGCCGGATCCTGAACTGCCTGGCCGAGCTGGACGTCCTCGACCAGACGATCGTGGTCTTTACGACCGACCACGGCGAGTACATGGGCGAGCACGGGCTGTACGGCAAGAATCAGCTCTACGAGACGGCCTACCGGATCCCGTTGCTGGTCCGCTGGCCGGAGAAGATCGCCGCCGGCACCAAGGTCGACAAGCTGATCAGCACGGTCGACGTCCAGCCGACCTTGCTGGGCCTGATGGGGATCGCCTGCTGCGGCCGCGAGCAGGGCCGCGACGCCTCGCCGCTTCTGCGCGGCGAGAGGATCGACTGGGCCGACCAGTCCTGGCTGCACCACAGCTCGCTTGCGCGCGCCGGCATCTTCACGCCCCAGTACGAACTGGCCCTGATCCAAGGTGCCGGTGGAATCCTCTTCGATCGGGTCAACGATCCCGAGCAGGTCGACAACCTCTACGAAGATCCGGCCCGGCAGAACGTGGTCAAGGAGCTCACCGCCCGGGTGATCGACCACCACCGCCAGGTGAAGTCGCCGGCGCTGGAGTGGCTGGGGAAGTCGTGACCCTACGGCGGCCGCAATGCAGAAAGATCGACTGATCGGCGGCTTGCTGATTCTGACGCTCATCGTGCTGGTGGGCGTCGGACTCTGGAAGACCTCGGGCAGGCAGGCTCCCGACCGGATCGCCACCGACCGGATCGCCGTCGTCCGCCGGTGCCGGGCGGTGATGGGAACGTCCTGCACCTTGGCGGCCGTCGTGCCGCCGGGAGAACAGGCCCACGCCGAGGAGGTCTTGCAGGAGGCCGAAGCAGTGCTCCGCAGGGCCGAGGCCCGCATGAGTAGCTGGCTGGACGACTCCGAGATCGGGCGACTCAATGCTGCCGAAGCCGGGGAAGAAGTCCCGCTCTCACCGCAAACACTCGAGGTCCTGCGGATCGCCCGCCGGGCAAACGTGCAGACCGGCGGGGCGTTCGACGTCACCTGCCGGCCGCTCGTCGAGCTGTGGCGGGAGGCCGGCAAGCGCGGCGTGGTGCCCAGCCAGTCGGAACTGGCCGCCGCCCGGGCCGCATCGAACTGGGAGCTAATCGAACTGACCGACACCGGTGCCACCAAGCGCCGGGCCACCGCACGCGTCGATCTGGGCGGCATCGCCAAGGGCTGGGCCATCGACCGCGCGGTGGACGTGCTGCGGCGGGCGAACTTAGGCGGCATGGTGGACATCGGGGGCGATCTGGTCTGCTTTGGCACTCCGCCGGCCGGGGACGGCTGGCCGGTCGAGGTCAAAGACCCGCTTGGTCCGGGGCATCTGGCCACACTGGGTCTGCCGTCCGGGGCCGTTTGCACCAGCGGGGGCTATGCTCGCTTTATCGAGATCGGCGGCAAGCGCTACAGCCACATCATCGATCCGCGCACCGGCCGGCCCGCCGACGCGGCCCTCTCGGTCACCGTGATTGCCGCGGACGCAGTGACCGCCGACATCTGGGCCACGGCGCTGAGCGTGCTCGGCCCCGAAGGTCTTGAGAAGCTGCCCGACGGGGTCGAGGCGATGATGATGGTGGGCCCCGAGGAGGATCATCAGACGGTCTGCACCGACGGCTTCCATGAGCTGCTCGAAGAGCCCGCAAACAGGTAGAAGTAGCCAAAATCTGGCGTGATGTCTGAACGATAGCCGGCAGGGAACGCCTGCCGGGGAGACCCCACAGGACGTCGGCCGGTAGTTGTTCGGGGCCCGGCATTCGCTGCGCAGTACTCAGAGCCTGTGAAAAAATTCCCGACGCGCACCTGAAATCAAGGAGGATGT
>CAZUAM010000544.1:0-5146 GCA_964618095.1 uncultured Planctomycetaceae bacterium
GGGAACGCCACGGTGGGGGTCGCCGGCTCCGTCCCCCGCCAGATCGAGCTGGCGGTCGGGGCCGATCCGTACACGGCCACGATTCGCGCCACCGGCAACCTCACGCTGGGCGATCAGGGGTCCAACGGCTATGATTTCGCCGGGACCCTGGACGTGGCCGACCACCCGCTCACCGTGCTCGGCCCTCCGGGCACGCCGCTGGTGCACTACGTGAAAATGAACGGTGGCACGCTGACCGGTTCGCCTGAGCTACATGTGGCCCCGCTCACCGGCTTCATCGATGGGACCGGGGAGGTCAGCGGCACCGTCCGCGCGGGTGATCCCTCCGGCGACGCGTTTTTTAGGGGCGTCGGCCCAGGCCAAGAATTGGTGGTGTCGGGCATGATAACGGGTGGCATCACGGACTTGGGAAATGTCAATTTTTCCGGGACCCCGCGGCCGGGCTTCAGCGCTAAGTTCACGCCTACCGGCTCGAATAGCAAGTGGGCCGAGACGGTCTTCGAGATCGGCGGCGCCGCAGAGACCGAGGTGCTCTACGACCCCGTCAACGGGGATTCCATTGTGATGGGCGACTATTCGCAGTGGTACTGCTTCGGGACTTTGGAGGACCAGCCCGCGGGGCCCCCAACGACGTTCTCCAAGCCCAAGCTGATTCTGGACTCGGATACCACCTTCCAGTGGGACCAACTGGTGGCGGGCGACGAACTGAAGTTGATCGTGACCGGCGTGGCCAATATACAGGCGGGCCCTTTTATCTTTCATTACCAGGAGGGCTCGATTGAGTACGGACCGGACCTCGATACCTTCAAGAACGCCTTGCAGGGCGAATTGGACTTGATCACACTGGCTGACGGCTTGGACTGGGATACCCCATTATGGCGCGGAGCTACTGAGCGTCAAAGTGATTCCCGAGCCGGGCACCCTGGTGATGTTGATCGGCGGCGGGCTGGGCCTGTTGTTGCTGTTGTGGCGGCGGAACGGGGGAGGGTGGGGATGAAATGGGTACATATTTTGCCAAATCCGCGAAAGTTTTTCCAAAAGATTTCGGCCCGGGCGAATCGTTCATCCGGGCCATGGCCATCGCTGTAAACTGTGATTGCAGAACGTGTTATGGCCCGTCCTCCCGTCCGGCGGTACGCTCCTATGGACTGCTGGAGTAGCTCAATCGGGTGTCCCTACCCGGATTATTAGGTGCAGAGATCAGTGACAAATGTACGGGAATATGCATAATGCGGTCAGCGTGGGCGGTTGGACCATCCTTTCTCGTTCATAGGGGGCAAACGAAATGAAGAAGCAGAACATTGCAGTGGCGTTGGTTTGCGTGGTTCTCTTCACGTGCGCTCGGGGAGCGATTGCTCAAACGATGGAGGAGAAAATAGCACGGTTTCCCGATGAGTGGTTTTTACCCGATAGCTATTTCCCCGACGGGTATCAGCGGGGTGACACTATCCCCTTCTTTTCGCCAAACGACCCGTACCTTGACTACGGCAACCAGCCGATTGCTGCCTCCGATGAGGAGCAAATCGGTTCCATTGCGAGAGAATGGTACCTAGGCCCCGATTATTTCCCGTACTGGTATCGGATGGGCGCCCCGATCCCTTGGTTCTCCCGAAACGACTCGTACTTTTATCTGCCGGAGTTACTCCCCTTGTGGTATCAGGTCCGCTGGTTCTCGCCAAACGACACAGACTTTGGCTACGACAACCTGGGTAGCGAGCCGATCAATAGCGGCGTGGGAGTTCCTGAGCCGTGCGGCTTGGTGCTGTTGGGCACCGGCTGCCTGGGCGTGCTGTTGATGGTCTGGGGGCGGAAGCGCGCAGCAATCTGCGATATGCTAAAGCATAACCTACCTGGCTATTTGGGCGGTTAAACCATCGTTTCACGTTAACAGGGGGCAAACGAAATGAAGAAGAACAAGTTTGCAGTCGCGTTGGCTTGTGTGGTTTTCTTCACGGGCGCTCGGGGAGCGATTGGCTCTGGCCCGACCTTCACTGCCGAGGTGCCGTTCATCGGGGAACCCTGGGGCGCCGGGAGGGTCTTCCAGATTGTCGGCCCGACTCACGGAGAGGTGGTCGGCTTCGTTACGTGTGGCGTTGGCCTCAGAGCGGGTGACTACACGCAGGTCTACATGGCGGGTTTCCGCGAGGACCCCGTAGTGTCCGTGGAAGGTCCGATCAGCATCTACACGTTTGACCCTGACCCCGGGAATCCGCCCGCCTCGTATGACCCGGTCAACGGCGACGTGTTCCACCTGATTGTAACCGGGCCGGTTTTCTGCGCTGCATATGGGCCTCCTATTGGTGAGGTCGGTGGCTTGCATCCTAAGGCTCAGCTCACCTTCCCAGACCTGGACAGCCTGTTCAACTTCGACAATGCCCCGCTGGCTGAGGGATTGAGTTGGCGGCCGGTGATCACCCCCACGGGCGACCTGGACCTGCTGGTCGTCCCCGAGCCGCGCACGCTGGTGCTGCTGATCAGCGGCGGGCTGGGGGTGCTCTTTCTCGTCTGGCGGCGCGAGGGGGCCGGCTGGGGATGAAATGGGTCCATATTTTGCCAAATCGGTGAAAGTTTTTCCAAAAGATTTCGGCCCGCGGGAATCGTTCGTACGGGCCGATGTCCATCGTTCTAAACTGTGATTGCAGAACGTGTTATGGCCCGTCCTCCCGTCCGGCGGTACGCTCCTATGGACTGCTGGAGTAGCTCAATCGGGTGTCCCTACCCGGATTATTAGGTGCAGAGATCAGTGACAAATGTACGGGAATATGCAAAATGCGGTTAGCGTGGGGGGTTAAACTATCCTTTCTCGTTTATAGGGGGCAAACGAAATGAAGAAGCACAAGTTCGCGGTCGCGTTGGTTTGTGTGGTTTGGTTCACGAGCGCTTGGGGAGGCGTTGCGGTGGGTGCCACCTTCACGCGCGAGTTGGTAGGGTACCCGGAATTGGCGCCCTCGGAAGCGGTCTGGGGCGCAGGCAAGGTCTTCCTGCTTCTCGGCCCCACGCATGGCCAGGTGATCGGCGAGGTCACGCAGGATTCCGGTCTGCTGGCGGGCGACTACACACAGTTCTACCTGTCGGATAAGGTTGGCTGGGGCGCTGTCCCCGTGTCGGTGGAGGGTCCAATCAACATCTATACGTTTGATCCCGACCCGGCCAATCCGCCCGCCTCGTACGACCCGGTGGGCGGCGATGTATTCCACCTAACCATTCCCGGGCCCTCTGTCACGATCGGTCCTCCAGCTCCGCCGGGGGGCGACTTAGGGGGGGCGCGTCTTTTCCACCCCACGCCTGATCTCGTGTTTTCCGACCTCGACAGCCTGTTCAACTTCGACAACGCCCCGCTGGCTGAGGGACTGAGTTGGCGGCCGATGATCACGCCCAGCGGCGGCCTGGACCTGTTGGTCGTGCCCGAGCCGGGCACGGTCGTGCTGTTGATCGGCGCCGGTCTGAGCCTGTTGGCCTGCGCGTGGCGAAGACGGCGCCGGCGCTGAGCGGCGCGGACGGCATCGCGTAGGACTGCCCCTGCGAGTGGCCCCGGAGTGAGGCAACTCGTAGGACAGAATATTCCTGCAAGGCGAAAGACACTACCGCAGAGGGCACGGAGGTACGCAGAATACGTAGGGCGGGTGCTTGCACCGACGCGTATTCTCCGCTGTTACGATGGCTCGCGCGTGGGTGAGAGAACCCACCCTACATGTGCCCGCAGTAAGAGCTACATATTCTGAATGATAGTCGAATGACTCCCCAGAAGTTTCGGCTCGGAGGAACGGTTCACGCGACGGTGTGCTTGGCGACGTAACGTGCGATATCAAAAGGTGTTACCATGGATCTGACCGCATGGTTTTACGCCGTGCCGGGGGAGCAGTCCTATTAGTTCGGTTTTCTTGGATTTTTCCGCGGGAGGTTGTTGACAAGAAGAGTGGATTGCTCTAAAATCCACTCCACGTGGAAGGTAAGGATCACCCTGCCGTTCAGAGGGGGCAAACGAAATGAAGAAGCAGAACATTGCAGTGGCGTTGGTTTGCGTGGTTCTCTTCACGTGCGCTCGGGGAGCGATTGCTCAAACGATGGAGGAGAAAATAGCACGGTTTCCCGATGAGTGGTTTTTACCCGATAGCTATTTCCCCGACGGGTATCAGCGGGGTGACACTATCCCCTTCTTTTCGCCAAACGACCCGTACCTTGACTACGGCAACCAGCCGATTGCTGCCTCCGATGAGGAGCAAATCGGTTCCATTGCGAGAGAATGGTACCTAGGCCCCGATTATTTCCCGTACTGGTATCGGATGGGCGCCCCGATCCCTTGGTTCTCGCCAAACGACCCGCACTTTTGTTTGCCCGAGTTACTCCCCTTGTGGTATCAGGTCCGCTGGTTCTCGCCAAACGAGACGGACTTTGGCTACGACACCGGTGGCAGCGACCCCTTAAGTAGGGGCCTCGGTGCTCCCGAGCCGGGAAGCCTGGTGCTATTGGCCGCGGCCGGGCTCTGCCTCGCCGCCTGGGCATGGCGAAAACGCTGCCGGCGGTGAGCCGGGCCGGGCGAGATCGCGGACGAGCGGCCGGGGGTTGAGGGAACTGGCAGGAGACAGTATGCCCGGAAGGCGGAATAGACTACCGCAGAGGGCGCGGAGGTACGCAGAGGAAAAAAGAAGAAGGGGAAGCAAGTAAGAAGGGGGCATCCGATGCGTCTGCTTCTGGGATAGGCAACGAAACGGACTTGATTGACCCAGAGTGTGTTCTACGTGGTCGGTTAAATCATCGTTTCACCTTTACGCGAGGCGAATCAGATGAGGAAGCACAAGATTGGACTCGCGTTGGCTTGTGTGGTTTTCTTGATGGCTCTTCGGGGAGGCGTTGCACCGGGGCAGGAAAGACCTGCTACCGGCGAAACGACGTATTGGACGCCCATCTCGATCCCCTGGGAGCCATGGATGGGCGGAGAACCTCCGCCGGGATCCAGTTATCTGCCGGGGTGGTATAGGCCCGGGGACACCATCCCGTGCGCCGGCGCGCCGTACGCACAGTCTGGCTACAATACCGTGAGTAGCGAACCGCTGAACAGTCGCCTCGGCGTTCCCGAGCCGGGCAGCCTGCCCCTGGGCTGAGGAAAAACTCTAAGTCGGTGCAGGTTGTATTGTTGCGCGTTTGG
>CAZUAM010000545.1:0-5144 GCA_964618095.1 uncultured Planctomycetaceae bacterium
AGATCGACCCCGCCCGCTACGCCTTCTTCCGCGGCCAGACCCCCCTGGCCGTCCCGCCGCCACAGCCCGCGCAGCAGGCCCGACCCCAGGCGAAGGGGCGCGGCAAGGCAGCCGCCTCGCTGGAGGGAAAACTGCTGGAGGGCCTACAGCGGTCGAACATCAAGCTGCAGAGCGAGCAGGTCGAACAGCTCAAGAAGGTGTACGGGAGCGAGCAACAGGGAGTAGAGGCACAGAAGGCCTTCTGAACGGGATGGCCGGTCACAGCCCCCAGGGTGGGTATTTTGCACCGGCTCGCACCGCAGCAGGTCGCCGGGCCGAAATGCACCACGCCAGATGGGCCATGGGTAGTCCCATCTGGTGACGGGCACTGCGTGGATCCGGACAACACCTCGCCGTTTGAGGTAGTTTCGTCCTTTTCCTGCGAGTTTGCCAGAATACCCGCAAACTTCTTTGCCCTGCGGACATCCATAAAGAGGGGCGGTAACGTCGCCGACCCGCAAACGTTGATTTGCGGGGACAACAGAACTCGACCGTTTCACCCATTTTGGCGCAGCGGATGGACGCGCAGGGACGATTCCGTCGTCAATGGATCCGGTGGCAACCGGCCATCTACGCGTCCATCCGTACGGTGGTCTTCTCCCGGGCCGACGCGGAAGACCTACTCCAAGACGTCGCGGAGATCCTTTGGCGGAAGATCGACCAATTCGAGGAAGGAACCCGGTTTGATCAGTGGGCCTACCGCGTGGCGCGCAACGTGGTGCTCAATTATCAGAAGAAGGCGAAGCGACGGCGCGTGACCTTCAGTGAGCGGATGACCCGACAGCTCGTCGACGAAGCGGCGGTTACCGCCTCTGAGGCCCACGAGGAGTTGGAGGCCCTGGAATCGTGTATCGGCAAGCTGCCGGAGAAGCATCGGGAGCTCATCCGGCGGCGATACGCGCCGGGAGCAACCAATCGCAGCGTGGCCGCGGAGATAGGGCGGTCCGAATCGGCGATCAGCCGGGCCCTGAGCCGGATTCACCGGGCGCTCGTGCGTTGCGTTTACCTGGCATTGGGCGAAAGCATACCCGCGGAGGCGGTCCGGTGAACACCCCGCCGTTTAACCTGCCCGAGCTGGCGGAATTGATCGACGCGGTCCGCGACGAGCGGATCACTGTCGAGGGGCTGGCGCGGTTGGAGGAGATCCTCAGCGAGCACGAGGGCGCGCGTGGGTACTACCGGCGGGCGATGCGGTTGTACGGATACCTGGAGCAGAACGCCCTGGCGGTCCCGCCGGCCGGGGAAGCCGCCGAAGTGGCTGAGGCGCTTCCGATCCGGCCGGTCGCAAGTCCGGCCAGGGCCGCCCGCCGGCGCCTGTCGGCCAAGTGGGTTGGCGCGGCCGCAGCCCTTGGCGCGTGCATCGTAGTTGCCGTTTGGATTGTGGGGTGGGCCGTTTGGGGAGGTTCCGACCAGCAGGCGAAACAGCCCGACCAACCGGTCAACGGTCCCGAGGGCCAGATCGGCGCAATAAGCCCCGCCTGGCAGGTGGAGCCGACCGGCAGGGCCGGCTACCGGATTCTGGCACCGGAGCGCATCCGCTTGGAGCAGGGTGAACTCCTCGTGCAATGCACGGGAGAGAGGAACCGAGCTAACGTCTTAAAGGAGGGGTCTTTGCGGATTGAGACGTCCCACGGCGAGGTGGTCGCCAACGGGGCGCGATTTCTCATAGGGGTCCATCGACCCACGGCAAAAGGAGCACTACCGATGTTCAAACCACTGACCCGGGTACTTGTCTTGGCCGGCGTGGTCACCTTGACCAATGCGGCGGGGAGCGTTGAAGGAACCAGCGGCGAGCTGCTGGCCGCCGAAGAGGGCTCGGCACCGGTCAAACAGGTCGTGGAAGCCGGCAACGACTTCGCCTTCGGCCTGTACCAACAACTGGCGAGAGAAAACGCCGGCGAGAACCTGTTCTTCTCGCCGTATTCGGTCAGCATCGCCCTGACGATGACGGCCGAAGGCGCTCGCGGGCAGACGGCCGAGGAGATGGGCCAAGTGCTCCGATGGCCACGGGCGATGCGGCGCCTCGGCGGCGACGCCCAGCGGATCCCCTGGGAGACCGCGAAGCTGCACAGCGGACTGGCGTCGCTCAGCCGGATGCTCAGCCAACAGCAGGACACGCCCGAGAAGCAGGGGATCCGCCGGCAGATCGCGGCCCTGGAGCAAGAATTGAAGACTCAGAAGGAACGCAACGCTCAACTCCGAAAGAAGGATTTTCGCGCGTATCGCGCCGGCGTGAAAAAGGAGAATCAACTCGCCAACCGGCTGAACAAGCTGTACGGCCAGGTGGATCAGTACGAGCTGAGGATCGCCAACGCCCTCTGGGGCGAGAAGACCTATCCGTTCCACCCCGACTTTCTGAAGACGGTCAGCGCCGCGTACGACACCGGCGCCCTGCGGATGGTGGATTTCAAGCACGGTTTCGAGCAACAGCGGCTGCTGATCAACCAATGGGTCGAGGGCCAGACCAAAGAGCGCATCAAGGACCTGCTGCCGGAAGGATCGCTCGACGCGCTCACGCGCATGGTGCTGGCCAACGCGATCTACTTCAAGGGCGACTGGAAGACCCCGTTCGACGAGGCGCGGACTCGAGAAGAGGATTTCACGCTGGCCGACGGCGGCACGGCGAAGGCTCCGCTGATGGGGAAGGATTCGATGCCGTCGGTCCGTTACGGCGCCTTTACGGCCGAGGGTGCGTTGTTCGACACGCCGAAGATGATCGGCCGGCAAACGCCCGAGACCGCGAAGTATCCCGGCGAGAACGGCTTCGTTGTGGTAGAGCTGCCTTACCGCGGCGGCGACCTGGCCATGGTGGTTATCGCGCCGAACCGGGCCGACGGGCTGGACGATCTCGAGCAGCGTCTGAACGGCACGAAGCTCAACCGCTGGATCGGCCAGATGCAGGAGCGCAAGGTCAACGTGTTTCTGCCGAAGTTCAAGGCCGAGACGAGCTACAACCTGGTCGAGACGCTGACGGCGATGGGGATGGGTAGCGCCTTTGGGTTGGGGGCCGATTTCAGCGGGATGACCGCGTCGGGGTCCAGGGAGCTGTACATCTCTGGCGTGTTCCACAAGGCATTTGTGGATGTCAACGAGGAGGGGACCGAAGCGGCGGCCGCCACGGCAGTGGTGATGACGTTCAGGGGCCCGCCGACCACCCGGCCGTTCATCCCCACCTTCCGCGCCGACCGGCCGTTTGTCTACCTGATCCGCGACTGCCGCAGCGGCAGCATCCTGTTCCTGGGCCGTGTGATGCAGCCGTGAGGCAGCCCCACTCACTCTTGAAAGGATGGCTTCCATGCAACGACCATTTTGGAGGAGCATCTGCTTGGCCGCGACCCTGTGCCTTTGTGCGCACGAGGCCGCCGCCGTTACCCAGTACACGATCACCGAACTTCGTGCGCCATGCACCTGGCCCCATCCCTACTACGCCGGAATTAGCGGCGCGGGCCACGTGGTCGCCGAATGGTGTCAAGACGGCTGGCTGCGCGGCTACATCTGGCAGGACGGGGCCGCAAGCGATCTCGGTGACCTGGGCGCCGGCGCTTGCGCTGCCAACGACGTCAATGACCTGGGACAGGCGACCGGCAAGGCCCACATCAACAGCTCGTCCACACGGTCCTTCCGGTGGACCGATGGAGTGATGACCAAACTGCCGCCGCTGTGGGAGAACGACTCGTACTCAAGCGAAGGGATTGGCATCAACGCGCAGGGCGTGGTGGCCGGTTACTCGTGCAACGCCGTCGGGGATCATCACGCCTGCATCTGGGTGGGTACCGAAATCACCGATCTCGGCACGCTCGGCGGGGACACTTCCCTTGCACGTGGCATCAATGACTTGGGGCACGTGGTAGGGAACTCTGCCGTGCAGAGCGGCCAACTCTACCATGATCATGCGTTTCTTTGGCGAGACGGCAAGATGACCGACTTGGGCACCTTCGGCGGAGAGTCGAGCAAAGCCCTGGCGATCAACGAGGAAGGTCAGATCATCGGCGGGCTCGTGGATCTGAGTAGGGCCTGGCAACCCTGGATCTGGGAAGACGGCGGGATCACCCTGTTGGGCGGTCTTGGGGGCGGCTACACGACTCCCGAGGACATCAACAACCTCGGTCAGGTAATCGGCGGTTCCGGCACCGCGGACGGCAAGTGGCATGCGTTCCTGTGGGAAGAGGGCGGGATGGTTGACCTGAACGACTGCGTCCCGGCAGGCTCCGGATGGGTGCTGGATCACGCCTGCGCGGTCAACGATTCGGGCTGGATCACAGGTTACGGCTCCCGTTACGGCCAGCAGCGTGGCTACCTGCTTGTTCCGGTTCCCGAGCCGAGCACTCTCACGCTGGCGGGCCTGGGGCTGACGACGACGGTGCTGTTGCTGCGAAGAAGGCGGCGGGGAGGCCCGCGTCTCCAGGCCCCATGACCCTTGCAGAACCACACGCTCCGCAGGCCTGAGGGCATACCTTCGCGGGACTGAGCATTCTCTCGAGCCGGCGTGCCACGGCAGACTGCACGTACGTCCCCTCGCCGCTGAGGACGTCACCAGTCCTCGCCGAGACGTCGCGGCCAATGGTCCGGGGGCGGGGGGGCATCGCGGTCGCCTCCGGGGCGGATGTGACTGAGCAGCGAGTCTTTCTGTTTGTCGTAGGCGATACGGCCGCCCACGACCGTCCAGCGCACCAGCGTCATGTAGTGCAGCAGGTCGCCGTCGCAGATGGCGAAGTCGGCGTCTTTTCCGACCTCGACGGAGCCCACGCGGTGGTCAACGCCGAGGACGCGGGCGGCGTCGATGGTGATCGCGCGGAGGGCGACGTGGTTGGGGAGTCCGCCGCGGACGGCAAAGGCGGCCTCCATGGGGAAGTGCCGGAGGTCGCGCCCCACGATGCCGCTGGGGTAGGTGCCGGGGCGGCTGGGGATGATCGCAAAAGTAACGCAGTGGTCGTGAAGGATCTTGGCGTTTTCGATCGACGAGCCGTTGGGTCGGTTGGTGGTTTCGTTGGGGTCGCGCCGCCTGCGGGGCGTGATCACGGCACGGAGTCCGGCCCGGGCCATGGCCGGGTCGGCACCCTCGCGACGCCCGTTTCCCAAACGATGGCGATTGAACCTGCAAAAAC
>CAZUAM010000546.1:0-5137 GCA_964618095.1 uncultured Planctomycetaceae bacterium
CCGATCGAACTGATCGACAAGGCCGTGGCCATCGCCTCGCTGCCGGAGGTGATCTTCTGCACCTTCGGCGACATGATGCGGGTGCCGGGATCGAAAAAGGACCTGTTCACCGTCAAGTCGGAGGGGGGCGACGTGCGGGTGGTCTACTCGCCGATGGACGCGATCACCTTGGCCCGAAAACTCCCCGAGCGCCAGGTCGTGTTCTTCGCCGTGGGCTTTGAGACCACTGCCCCGGCCAACGCCATGGCCGTGGTCCAGGCCGCCCGGCTGGGTATCGAGAACTTCTCGGTGCTGGTTTCCCACGTGCTGGTGCCGCCGGCCATGCGGGCGGTGCTCGACTCGCCCTCGAACCGGGTCCAGGGCTTCCTGGCCGCCGGACACGTCTGCACGGTAATGGGCATCGACGAGTACCGGCCGATTGCGCGCCAGTATCAGGTGCCGATCGTGGTGACCGGCTTCGAGCCGCTGGACATCCTCCAGGGCATTTTGATGTGCGTCGAACAACTTGAGGCGGGCCGGTATGAGGTCACTAACCAGTACGCCCGAAGTGTCCGCCCCGAGGGCAACCGCACGGCGATCGGGCAGATTGAAGAGGTCTTTGAAGTAGTCCCGCGGAAGTGGCGTGGGATCGGCGAGATCCCTTCCAGCGGCCTGGCGCTGCGCGAGGCGTTTTTGAAGTACGACGCCGGTCGGCGGTTTGGGGTGGCGGAGATCACCGCGGAGGAGCCGGCCGAGTGCATCGCCGGCGAGGTCCTCCAGGGTCACAAGAAGCCCCACGACTGCCCGGCCTTCGGCATCCGCTGCACCCCCGACCACCCGCTGGGGGCACCCATGGTCTCCTCAGAAGGTGCCTGTGCGGCGTACTACCGCTACCGGCGCCACTCGGCGAGGATCAACTGAGCAGTCTCCCCCAACCCGAGGGGTTTTCCCTACTCCATCTTCTGTATGGCTGCCTTCCAGGAAATTACGCACGATGGACCACACTTGCCGCCGTCTGCCGGGCAGGGGCGGTGGCGTGTATTTACACGCGAGGCTAAATTCAGCCCTCGGCCTAAGTTCTTCTAAACCTCGGATCGAGGCTCTCAGACGCTTCATTTGCATGACTGACGGAAGTCTGTTGTCTGATTTTGAAAGGTTCTTACTCAGGTGCGGGGCCGCGTCGGTGGCCTGCGCCGATCTCCGGCCCTTGCCTGCGGGAGTTCGGCAGGGGCTGCCCCGGGGAATCTGCATCGGCGTGGCGCTTGACCCCTCGGTCGTGGCCGAAATCGCCGACGGACCGACAAGAGAATACTCCGCCGAATACGAACGGGTCAACGCACTGCTGAATCGCCTTGGCGAGGATGCTGCATCGCTGCTCGTCGGGCGCGGCTTTCGGGCGGCGGCCGGCAGGGCGACGGTCGATGAGTTGGACCTGGAAACGCTGGCCACTGCGCTTCCCCATAAGACCGTCGGCACCCGGGCGGGCCTGGGATGGATCGGTAAGTGCGCGCTGCTGGTAACCGAAAGCTACGGCTCGGCCGTACGCTATAACACGGTGCTTACCGACGCGCCGCTCCCGGTGGGCACGCCGGTGGAAACGTCCCGTTGCGGCAAGTGCACGGCCTGTGTCGAGGCCTGTCCGGCGGGCGCGGTGGCCGGCGGGGATTGGCAGGCCGGCGGGCGGCGGGAGGAGTTTTTCGACGCCTTTGCCTGCTGCCGAACTGCCGCAGAGCTGGCCGGCAAGGTGCACGTCAATCACACCATCTGCGGTATCTGCATTGCCGTCTGCCCCCTTACAAAACGGTATACCGATGAACGACGAGACACCGCAAGAGTTTAGCCTCAGTTGCCCCGTCCCGCTGGGAGATCACGACACCGTGCAGTTGGCCCACGGCGGCGGCGGCCGGCTGATGCGGGGGCTGATCGAGGGGATGTTCCTGCCGGCGTTTGCCGCACTGGATCCGATCGGGCAGCAGGCACCGCCGCACGACAGTGCGGTGCTGGCGATCGACGGCGCGCGGCTGGCCTTCACCACCGACTCGTTCGTGGTCAGCCCGTTGTTTTTCCCCGGCGGGGACATCGGCAAGCTGGCCGTCTACGGAACGGTCAACGACCTGGCCGTAGCCGGCGCGAAGCCGCTGTATCTCAGTGCCGGCTTCATCCTGGAAGAAGGGCTGGAAATCGAGACGCTCCGCCGCGTTGTCACGTCGATGTGCCAGGCCGCCCGAGAGGTGGGCGTGCGGATCGTCACCGGCGATACCAAGGTCGTCGACCGCGGCAAGGGGGACGGCGTGTTCATCAACACGGCCGGGATCGGACTGGTGCCCGAGGGCGTGGAGATCTCGCCGCAGCGGGTGGTGCCCGGCGATGCGATCCTCGTTAGCGGCGACCTGGGCCGCCACGGCATGGCCATCATGTCGGTCCGCGAGGGGCTCAGCTTCGAAGGGGCGCTTAAGAGCGATTGCGCGCCCCTGGCCGGGCTGGTCGAGACCCTGCTGGCCGTCGGCGGCGACGTCCACTGTCTGCGAGACCTGACGCGTGGCGGGCTGGCCGCGGCGCTGAATGAAATCGCCGATCATGCCCGGGTAGGAATCGACCTTGAGGAGGCGGCGATCCCGGTCGCCGAGCCGGTAGCCGGCGCCTGCGAGCTCTTGGGGCTGGACCCGCTGTACGTGGCCAACGAGGGCCGGCTGGTGGCCTTTGTGTCGGCGGAGTCGGCGGATCGCGTCCTGGAGATCATGCAGTCCCACCCGGCCGCCCACGGACCGGCCGTGATCGGCACCGTTACCGACGGCCATCCCGGCCTGGTCGAGATCCGCAGCCTGTTGGGCGGCGGACGGATCGTCGATCTCCTCAGCGGCGAGCAGATGCCGCGGATCTGTTGACATGCTGTCCACAGGGTAACACGGCGCGGCTGCCCTCCGTGTAACGTGTTCCGTCGTCGCTCGCCCTTGATCCCCTGCGCAGCGCCGTTATGATCTACGAAGATGCGGTATCTCTTGTTGACGTCTGCTAGCCTCTTACCCAGGAGTACGCGATCGATGGCGGATGAGCTATTCTCGGTCAAAGACCAGGTTGTGTTGGTTTCCGGTGCCAGCCGTGGGATTGGTCGGGCGATTGCCGAAGGGTTCGCCACCCGCGGTGCCAAGCTCGTCATTACTGGCCGCGTGGCCGAGACCATTGAGCAGGCGGCCCGAGAAATCTGCCCGGCCGGCGGCGACGTGTGGGCGAAGGTCTGCGACGTGTCCGACGTGCAGGCCATCCGGCGGGTGGTTGCCGAGGTGATCGGCGAGTTCGGACGGATCGACACCCTGGTCAATTGCGCCGGCGTCAACAAACGAATGAAAGTCGAGAGCTTCACGGAAGAAGTCTACGACTTCATCACCAACATCAACATCAAGGGCGCCTTCTTCATGTCCCAGGCGGTGGGCCGGCAGATGATCCGGGCCCGCTCGGGAAGCCAGATCAACATCGACTCGCTCAACTCGCACCGGCCGCTGAGCCGGGTGGCACCGTATGCCATGAGCAAGGCCGCCATGAGCCACATGACCCGCTCGAGGGCCATGGAATGGGGGCCGCACGGCGTGCGCGTCAACGCGATTGCCCCGGGCTTCACCTTGACCGAGCTGGCTCGGTCGTTGTGGGAGGAGAACGAGGAGATGAACCAGTGGCGCCAGCAAAACACGCCGCTAAGGCGGATGGGCCAGCCCAAAGACATGGTCGGCGCGGCCATCTTCCTCGCCTCCAAGGCCGCCGCTTTCATTACCGGCCAGGTCCTCTACATCGACGGCGGGACCTCCTGCGGCCTGTTCTGGCCCATCCAGGCGTGAACAGAAGGGGCTGGGGAAGGATGAATGCTGAATGCTGAATGCTGAATGAAGAATGATGAACGCTGAATGGGACTGGACACTGCCGTGGCGGAATCCCGCACGGCTAGCGGGCTGTTTCGGCAAGCTGCTCGTGGGCAGGGTGTGGCTCGAGATCCTCGCCGAGATGCGGCGTCGGTTCGGCTTCCAGCAGCCCCCTGGAGCTAGCCAGATTCGTGAGCCACCGCAAGAGGGTCCTGCGGCTGATGGTACCGGTGGGATGCCCCTGTTGGACGATCACCACTCGGCGAATCGACACCCGGCAAATGAACTTATAGATGTTCCGGATCGGGGTGTCTTCTTCGTAACAGGTGACGTTTGGCTTCATGACCTCGCGGACGGGGCTATTCCAGCAATTCGGCGAGACCACGGCGGCCAAGAGGTCCTTTTCCGAGACGATCCCGGCGAGCTTGCCTTGGGTGTCGACCACGGGGCTGGAGTTGATCCGCGAGCGGAGGAGGAGTTCGGCGGCCTGGCCAACCGTGTGGTCCTCCCGCAGACAGGTGACCAGGGGGGTCATGACGTGGCGGGCGGTGATCCCCTCGAACAGCCCTCCGTGCCCGTCCGACTCCACCAGGGCGAGGTCATTTTCCTCGTCGAGCAATTCGTAGCGGACGACCCGATCGTGTCCCCATTGCTTGGCACAGGCCAGGGCCTGCTCGGCCTGGTCTACCAGTTCGGTGGCGGTTTGGGTATCGTCGTGCCGCCCGGCGGTGCCGAAGCTGCCGGTGATGCGGATTTCCCTCTGGCCGCTGAGGATCGCGATTGAGGACAGGCGCCGGCGGGCCTTCTCAGCCCAGACGGCGGCGTCGTGCTCGTTGGTCTCCGGCAGCATTGCGCAGAACTCTTCGTCGCCGTAGCGGCAGACCGAGTCGCCCCCGCGGGAGGAGTCGCTCAGCAGAGCGGCCACCGCCTTGAGGATCGAGTCCCCCGCCGGGTGCCCGTGGATGTCGTTGACCCGCTTGAAGAAATCCAGGTCCAGCACCACGCAGGACAGCGCCAGGTGGAACCGCTTGGCCCGCTGCCACTCCTTTTCCAGGACCTCATGGAACGTTCGCCGGGTCATCAGGCCGGTGAGCGGATCGGTGTGGGCCATCTGGCTCAGCCGGCGTTCCAGTTCGAGCACGTGCGAACCGGACTGTAGCCGGGCCAACAGCTCGCCGCGATAAACGGGTTTGCTGAGGAAGTCGTCGGCACCGACTTCCAAGCCCTCGATCATCTCCGCGGCGGTCGACCTGGCGGTGAGGAACAAGATGTAGACGTAGTGGGGCAGCTTGAGCCGGCGAACCCTG
>CAZUAM010000547.1:0-5134 GCA_964618095.1 uncultured Planctomycetaceae bacterium
ACGCCAACGATGCGCTCGGGAAGCTACAGGACGAATACGTCGAGTGGAAGAAGCAAATGACGGAACAAGTCAAGACGCACGACGATGCCCGGCTGGCGGCCGAAAAGAAGCTCGCGGACGCGGGGGCGATGTACACCAGGGATCTTGGTCAGATGAGGGCAGAGAAAGACAAGATCAAGGACGAATGGGAGAAGGCCCGAGAAGAAAGCGACACCCGCGTGAAGGCGCTGGAAAAGCAGGTTGCGGATTTCGACACGGAAAGGGCGGGCCTGATCGAGGTGAGGGACCGGTGGAGCAAGGAACTGAAGGATCTGAAGAAGGAGACGTTCGAGGTGCCCGACGGTACGATCAGTTGGGTCGACCAGCGCAACGGAACTGTATGGATCGACCTTGGCCGAGGCGATTCGCTCAGACGGCAGGCGACTTTCAGCGTTTACCCGATCGATACCACCAACCTGGCCAAGACCGGCAAGAAGGCCAGTATCGAGGTCACCCGGATCCGGGGTGAACACCTGGCCGAGGCGCGGATCGTGGAGGACTCCGTCTCGGATCCGATCATGGTGGGCGACAAGATCCACACGCCCGTCTGGAGTCCCGGCGAGCAAAGGCGGTTTGTGCTGGGGGGCTTCATGGACCTGTATAGCGACGGCAAGAACCACCTGGACGTGGTCGCCGACCTGATCAGGATGAGCGGGGGCAGGGTGGATTGCATCATCGACGAAAAAGGTGACACGGTGGAGGGCAAGATAACCATTGATACCCGATATATGGTGCTGGGTGAATCCGCGGATGCCAAGAACCTGCCGAGCACGGCCAAGGACTACAGCAAGGTGATCACGGACCTGATCGACGTGGCCAAGAAGAACGGCATGCAGGAGGTCTTGTATTGGGACCTGCTGAAGCAGATGGGCTGGAAGAACCAGACGCCGGTGGTACGGTTTGGTCGGGAGGCCAATCCGAAAGATTTTCAGCCCAAGCCGCCGGAGGGAGTTCCCCGGGTCTCCACCGGCCCCGGCAGGGATCTGTTCCAGCCGCGGCGGCCTCCGGCCGGCCGACTGTCGCCCCGCGGCGGTGCCTATTGATCGGGCGTTTCTGTGGTCTGGCAAGCTCCCCTACGGTTGAAATAGCCGTAAAGCGGGTGCTTGCCCGGGGGTTTCTTCCCTGGCCGCGTCGGCAGAGATGACCCGCCGGTTTTCGCCGTTGTTTTGCGCGACCGGTGGTCGCGGCTTCTATGAATCGGGCCTCACCACGGCATCGGAGACGGGCACTTGCCGGCGGGCAGGCAATCGGTCGTCTCCGGCGGCTGGGGGTCAGGGTGCTGCTGCCGTGGCTCGAGCCGGTCAAAGAGGCGGTGGCGGATCTGGTTCAACTGGGCCCGGCGGATCTCGAACGACCGGCCCAGGTTGGTTGCCTCCAGCATCTCCGGCTCCAGGAACAGGCGTGCGGGATCGCGGAGTTGCTGGGCCCGGGCCACCCGCCACAGCAACCACCGTTGCGACCACCGCAGCCGGTGTGCCTTGCACAGACTGAGGAACAGGCGTAGGGGACTGGGGCGACTCCGCCGCTGCTCCTGAAATTTGAGGGCATACGAGAGGATCCAAACGGCCAGGGCGATCCCGCCCAGGATCAGCAGACCGATGACGAGGTCCTCTTTCTGGAACCGGGCGCGGCGTCCCCGAAATCCGCTGGAGAGGCTGTCCAGGCGACTTCGCTCGGCCAGCAGGATGGCGTGGTAGAGTAAGCGGTCCATGGGCTCAGTCTCGGGGATCGGAGAAGGTTTCTCGCCACTGGGTGAACTGGGCTTGCTCGGCGAGGCTCTTGCCGGCGGCCTCCTGGACGGCCTGACTGCGGTCGCCCAGTGCACGCTCCAGGGCCCGGCGACTGGCGGCGGAGGTGCAGCGGGCCAAGGCGGTGGCCGCCTGGACGCGGACCAGGTGGTCTTCGTCCCGGAGCAATTCGATCACCAGCGGCTCGAGCTGTTCCACTTCGCCGATGGTTTGCGCGATGGCCAGTCCCCTCAGGCGGCGGGTTCGGCCGCGGGATTTCATTTCCACTTCCAACTTGGGAACGGTTTGCGGGTCGATTTTCTTGACCAGCATTCCGGTGCTGTGCTGGACTTCCTCGTCGAGCATGTCGAAGGTCCTGAGGAATCGTTCAAAGGTGAACTCGGCGAGGTTTTCGCGCGCGGCGGTGCGGACCGCTGCATGGGGGCCGTCGACCAGCGCGACCAGGCGTGCCAGGCTGCCCGGGATTCCGCGGCGGCGTAGTTGGGCCACGGCGGCGGCCTGGACCTGGGGGTCGGGGTCGTCCAGGGCGTAGAGCACCAGGTTGTTGGCCTCGGCCCCGCTGAACTCGCGCAGGGCCTCAGCCGCTGCCCGGCGTCCGCCGGGTTTGCCGTGAAACACGAGGTATTGGATCGTGGAGAAGGCCTGGAGCCGGGGCGTTCCCGAGCCGATGGCCAGTTGGACCGCCGCGTGCTGGGCGTCGTCGTCGAGGTGGCCCAGAATGGCTTGCCCGGAGCGCAACCAGGCAATCGACTTGATATGCCTCAGGTTTTGTGCCAGGGTGGATGAGGGTTCGCGGCCGATCTTGCCCAGCAAGTACTGGACGAATTTCAGATCGCTGCGGTTGGCGACCACCGAGAGGGCCGCCGAGGGCACGTGCGGATCGTCGAGAAGGCTCAGCAGCAAGCGGATCACGCCACCGCGCGAGCTGCGGGATAGCACGTCTACCGTGGTGAGGAAACCGGCGTGGTGCGGGTTCTGTAGGATCTGCTTCAAGGTCACGTTGTCGCGGCCGACCAGGATCAGAAAGGCCTCGATGGCCTCCCGCCGCTTGTGCCGGTCGAAGCGCTTCACCGAGGCTTCCAGGCTGCTGATGACGTGCTGTCGGACCAACTGCGGATCGCGGCGGTTGCTGTAGTCGCGAGGAGCGGCCAGCTCCTCGTACAACTGATCGGTGACCTTCAGCAACGTCTCGCCCGCCATGTCGGCGTTCTGCTGGTGGGGGTCCTCCAGGAGGTTCAGCAGGGCGGGAATCAGATCGTATTCGCGAAACCAGACCGCGGCGCGGCAACCGTTGAGGAACATCTGCCGGTCGGTTCCGAGCACGGCGTCGCGGAGCGTCTGGGTCATACTGCCGTGACGCTGCCGGATGATCTCTTTCCACGACTGGGGGAGGGTGTGCAGGCGTCGAAGCAGCTCGCGTCCGCCCGCCGGACTGCGGCGTGTCAAGATCGCGCGGAGTGCCCCTTCCTGGATCGCCGCGTGCGGAGAATCCAAGGCAGCAGTCAACACCCGGACAGCCGCTTCGTTGTCCGTCTTGGCCAACACCCGAAATGTGGTCGCCAGGGCCTCACTCATGGCGCAGACCGTCCCCGCAAGAGCACCCCACATTAGGGATCGGCCGTGGGCTGGTGCAGACTTCACTGCGATCGGCAATCTCCACTAAGTTTACCTAGATTCTTACCTTGGCCCCGGGTGCAGGAACGCACTTCCAAAATTTGTAAAACCGGGTAATCGTAGTAATTGTGGCAAGGCAAATCGCAGCAATTCTGCCAATCCGCTGCCTGGCCCCGGATGGCGACAGTTACACTGGCGTTGAAAATGCCAAGATAGTTTCGCACTTAGACGACCTACTTTGCCCAGATTCATCTACTTCTGCCGCGTGCTGGCTCAAAATCGAAGCAAGCAATGGTGTCACGTCCGCGACTGCGGGAAAGTGCGTTCCTGCACCCCTCCACAACCTCTTCGCCTCATCGCTATTGCCCGCCACGGGGTACCTCCTTATACTGCCCGCCCACATCTCCACCCAAATCCGAATTCCTGCTGACTTCGGCAAGGAGGCTGAGGCATGTTGGCACGATTCCTTCTGGCAGGGCTGGCAACCGTGGTCGCAGTAGGCCAGGTCTGTGGTCAGACCGGGGCCGCCCGTTCCGAAAACTCCAACCCACCCGCCTGGCGCCCTGCCGGCGAAACGACGGCCGCAACACCGGCGACCGCCGATTCACCCTCCCGGTCCGGCGCCAGGGTCACCGGCGGAAACGGCACCCTGCCGAACCAACATGGCCAGGTCTGGAGGGAGTATGACATCAGCCCCTACACGGTCCGGGTCACCTCCACCAAACGTCCCGAACAGGCCCTGGTGGACTGGATCCTCCGAGAGACCGGCTACGAGGCCTGGCACTCCCAACCGCTGGGCATCCTCAGCGCCGGCCGCCGAACGTTGTACGTCTACCACACGCCCGAAATGCAGGCCGTCGTGGCCGGCCTGGTCGATCGATTCGTAAGCAGCCAAGCCGAAACCAGCACCTTCGGTCTCCGCGTGGTGACCGTCGATCATCCCAACTGGCGGGCCCGGGCCCACCGGCTGATGCGCCCGGTGCCCGTGCAAACCCCCGGCGTCCGCGCCTGGCTCTTGCAGAAAGAGGACGCCGCTGTCCTGATGGCCGAGTTGCACCGGCGGAACGACTACCGCGAACACAGCTCCCCCCACCTGATGGTCAACAACGGCCAATCCACCGTGGTCTCGGCAATGCGCGGTCGGCCCTACGTCCAGGACGTGCTGCTGCGCAGCGACGTCTGGCCCGGGTTCGAAGCGGAAATGGGCCAGATCGACGAAGGCTTCTCCCTCGAATTCAGCCCGCTACTCTCGGCCAACCGGCAGATGATCGACGCCACCATCAAGTGCAACATCGACCAGGTCGAGAAGATGTTCCCGGTGATGATCGACGTTCCCACCAGCGTTGCCAAACGCCAGCGGACAAAGATCGAAGTCCCCCAACTGATCCACTTCCGCTTCCACGAACGCTTCCGCTGGCCGGTCGACCAGGTGCTGCTGGTGGGCATGGGCATGGTGGCCCTGCCGGTGCCGGTCGATTCCAAGCCCCTAGTCCGCGGCCTGCCCCTGCCGCTGGGCTCCACACCCGCAAGGGCCGACCTGCTGGTGTTCGTCGAGGCCAAGGGCCGCAGCGGCGAGGCCCCCCGCGTCGCCCGCCAACCCCGCGACGAAGCCAAGACCTACAAGGGACGCTATTGATCGTCTGCCGGCGGCTCCGCGGGCCCGTCAAGCGGCGGCGAGACTTAGCCCGGATTATTCAAGAATTCGGGAATTCTTGAGCCTCCAAGGGTATCTA
>CAZUAM010000548.1:0-5132 GCA_964618095.1 uncultured Planctomycetaceae bacterium
GGTACAATAAACACACGAGGCTTCTGGAAGGACGTACATGATCTCGCCGCGCGTCGAGCCCTGCACGTCGCCGGCTACAGTTTCTTTCCGCGGCATGGTAGGCTGCGTGGGGTGCCAGCAGACGCCGCTCGTGTGATCGGCGGAGCCTGGAACCTCGGTGTCTGCTGAAGGAGGTGTCCTATGAGTGAGCAACGCACGCTGTTCGACACGCACGAAGGCAAGAAAAGGAGAGCTGGTGGTGTTCCAACCACGAACGTGGTAACCAGCGCGTGCGTCGGTTCCAACGAAGACGTCTTCCCAAAGATCCTTGCCCTCCACGTTCCGTCCGGTTCAGAAATAGCCGATGTGACCTACGGCAAGGGAGTGTTCTGGAAGCATGTCGAGTTGTCACGGTACCGACTGCACGCCACAGACTTGCAGACAGGAGTCGATTGCCGTAGTTTGCCGTACGGAGATGGCTCGCTGGACTGCGTCGTGCTCGATCCACCTTACATGGAGGGACTCTACCGGCGCTGCGAGACTCACCTAGCGGGGAGCGGCACGCACAAGGCGTTTCGGGAGCACTACTCGAACGGTGAACGAACCGCAGCCGGCCCAAAGTATCATGAGGCAGTGCTGGACTTGTACTTTAGGGCAGGCCGCGAAGCCCACCGAGTGCTTAAGAGCGATGGGGTCTTGATCGTCAAGTGCCAGGACGAGGTTAGTGCAAACCGGCAACGCCTCACGCACGTAGAGATCATTAACGAGTACGAAAGCACGGGGTTTTACACGAAGGACTTGTTCGTGATGGTCAGACAGAACCGGCCCGGCGTTAGCCGGCTAAAGAAGCAAGCCCATGCGAGAAAGAACCACTCCTACTTCCTGGTGTTCGTCAAAACACCTGAGGGAAAGCGGCGCGAGTCAATGCGCTTCTGAGGCCAGCTCGTCCAACAGCCTGAAGGGCTCGTCCCGATAGGGCGGTTGAAGAGGCCACGAAATCTTCGGTGTCGTCTGAAGAAGATGCTCCCGCTGCTCGGCGGTGTACCTGGCGTATGGCGAGCGGGGCAGATCAGTGTTCTTGACGAAGGCAAACCGCCACTGCTGGCCGAAATCGAGTAGGTTGATGGCGAGAAGGTCGAATTCACCCAGCACCAGACACGTTGTCTAGATAACGTCTCCGTTTGGCAGTGTCACCGGCCTCTTGTCGCTGGCATCAACTTGGAACCTACCCGTCCAGCCTCCTTCTACCTTCCTCGTATACGTCGTCTGAAGCGACTTCACTTCAATGCTGATTTCCTTGCCCTTGTAAGTTATCCACCGGTCGCCCTTACGCGTGCGGTCGTGGTTGTCATACGTCTGAATCTCCATGTCCCGGAACCACATTTCGCACAGCTTTCACTCCGCCATGTACCCAACTAATATCCCGCGTAAACTAATGTCATCGCCATAGTGGATGAGTCCGATGCCGATGTCAACGCGGACTCCCTTCACAGCACGCCCCTCCCTCAGCAGGAGCTGATGCCGGACGCGTCACGGCCCTCGGCACGGCGGCGCTCTCACCGCTATCATTCCGGCCCCAACCGATCCCCCGGCCGGACCCGGTAGCCGCGGAGAAGCTGCTCGACGTCCATCATCCGCTTGCCGGCCGGCTGGACACGTTCCAGCCCCACGGCCCCTCGGCCGGCAGCCACCACCAGCCGCCCCGCCTCCGCCTTCAATACCGTGCCCGGCGGGGCGGCCGAAACGCCTGGCTCGACCAGCGAGACCGGCCCCAGGATCAACCGCAGTGCCGGGCCCTTGTGCCGGTGCCAGAACGTGTAGGTCTTCGGCCAGGGCTCCATCGCCCGAACCTGGTTCTTGATCGCCGCTGCCGGCCGGGTCCAGTCGATCGCCCCGTCGGACTTCTTCAGCCGGGGGGCCCTGGAGGCCAGGGCGGGGTCTTGTGGCAAGACCTCCAAACGCCCCTCCTCGACCGCGTCGATCGCCCGACGCGTCAGCCAGGCACCAATCTCCGAGAGCCGCTGCTGGAGCCCGACGGCCGTCTCGTCCGGGCGGATCGGCGTGCGGGCCTGGGCAATGCAGGGGCCCGCGTCGACCTTGGGCGTCATGTGGATCACCGTCACGCCGGTCTCCCGCTCGCCGTGGTAGATCGCCCAATTGATCGGCGCCGCCCCCCGGTACTTCGGCAGCAAGGAACCGTGCAGATTCACCCCCCCCAAACGAGCAGTAGCCAGCGTCTCGGCCAAGAGGATCTGCCCATAATCGCAGACCACCAGCAGATCGGCCTCATACTCCGCCAGCCGGGCCCGGGACTCCTGCGTGTTGATGTCCTCCGGGTCGAAGATCGGCGTGCCGTGCTGGTGGGCGATGTCGCGGATCGGGCTGACCGGCGCCACCCGTTCTCCCCGGTGGGTGCGGACCGGCCCGGTCACCAGCGCCACCACGCCGCGGTCGGCCTCGTAAAGTCCCCGGAACGTCGGCACACCGAACGCCCCGGTGCCCATCATGATCAAACGCATGAGCAACAATGTAAGCCAATTTCCCCGAGTTTCCAACCCGCCCCACCCGCTCGCGGCCGGGCCCGAATTTGCCCCAACCATCGCTGGCGACTATCATCAACGCACCCGCCTTGGCTCGGCAGATTCGGAGCGTATTGTCATGCCTATGCAATTGGGGCGTCTGTTCTGGTATTGCTGCGTCGCGGCGCTGGCGACGACCACCGCCCGGGGCGGTGAGCCGGCCCTGGCCACCGACCCCGCCGTGGCAACCGTCCATCCGCTGGCCACCGATGCCGGCCTGCAAACGCTCCGACGCGGCGGCAACGCCGTCGATGCGGCCGTGGCCGCGGCGCTGACCCTCGGCGTGGTCGACGGCCATAACTCCGGGATCGGCGGCGGCTGCTTTGTTCTCGTCCGCCTGGCCGACGGGAAGCTGGTCGCCATCGACGGCCGCGAGACCGCACCCCGGAAGGCCACCCCCGACGTGTATCTCCGCGCCGGCAAGCCGCAGCCCGAGCTGAGCAGGCAGGGACCGCTGGCCTGCGGCACCCCGGGCGCCCTGGCCGCCTACGATCAGGCACTGAGCAGCCACGGCCGGCTCGCCTTGGCCGACCTTTTGCTCCCGGCCGCCGAAATCGCTCGCCGCGGCTTTCCCATCGACCGCGCGTACGCCGGCAAATTGAAACGTGCGGCAAAGACCTTGGCACGTTTTCCCGGCTCGCGGGCGGTGCTGCTCAAGGCCAACGGATCACCCTATCAGACCGGCGACATACTCCGACAGCCCGATCTGGCCCGTACCTATCGCGCAATCGCCGAGCAGGGAACCGACTGGTTCTACCGCGGCCCCTTTGCCCGGCGGGTCGGACAGTGGATGGCCGCCCACGGGGGCATCCTTACTGCCGCCGACTTCGCCCGCTACCGCGTCCGGCGGCGCAGACCGGTCCAAAGCACCTACCGCGGCTACACGATCATCGGCTTCCCACCGCCCAGCTCCGGCGGTGTCCACGTCGCGCAGATCCTAAACGTCCTCGAACGCTTCGATCTGAAGGCCCTCTACGCGCAGTCTCCGGCCGAGTTCTACCACGTGCTGGCCGAGGCCATGAAGCTCGCCTTTGCCGATCGCGTCCACTGGCTGGGCGATCCCGACTTCACCGCCGTGCCCCGCGGCCTGATCGACAAACGGTACGCCGCGAAGCTGGCCCGATGTATCGACCTCAACAAGACGATCAAGGTATCCCGGCATGGCCAACCCCCGGGCTGGCAGCAGGATCATTTTGGCCACGGAGCTGCAAACACGGGTGAAAAACACACCACCCACGTCGCCGCCGTCGACGCCGAGGGCAACTGGGTGGCGATTACCGCCACCGTCAACACCGCCTTCGGCTCGAAGGTGATCGTGCCCGGCACGGGCGTGATACTGAACAACCAGATGGACGACTTCTCGATCGCCCCCGGCACCCCCAACGCCTACGGACTGATCGGCGGCCGGGCCAACGCAGTCGCCCCCGGCAAGCGCCCGCTCTCGAGCATGAGCCCCACGATCGTCCTCAAGGACGGCCGTCCCATCCTCACCCTCGGCGCCGCCGGCGGCCCAACGATCATCACCCAGGTCGTCCAGACGATCATCTACCACCTCGACCTCGGCCTCGCCCTCCCCCCTGCCGTCGCCGCCCCCCGGATCCACCATCAGTGGATGCCTGATCGACTGAAACTGGAAGAATCTCTTGACGGGGCCATTGCGGCGGAACTCAGAAAGCGTGGCCACACGATCAAGCGCGAGAAGTCCATCGGTGTCCTCCAGGCGATCGGTCTCTCCCTCGATGGAAAGACGCTCATCGCGGTCCACGATCCCCGAGCCAGGGGCAAAGCCGCTGCTTGCGAAGGTAGCAGCGAATGAGAACACCAGCGGACAGCGTGCTCAACGTGATGTTGCCCAGTTGGCCGTCCGTCATCGAAGGTAGCGCTGGACCTGGCGCTCATATGCGGTACGACCGACGCTTGTGAGAATTGGTGTATGGCCAATTGAAACCGATTATCCTCACGGTCGAACGGGCGAAGCAATACCGATACGTGACTGGAACAACAACGGTCACCACGAGAGTGGCCGCAATAGCGTCCGCAGTCTCCAGAGCTATTGGCCGCCAGAAACACCCCTTGACCGGGGGGCGGTGCGGTAGAATAGGATGTACAATCGCACAAGAGAGTTGATCGCTGTGCCGATGGCGATCGTGGGAACGTCGTTATGGCACGCGAGCAGAAACGGAACTATCGTTGGCCGCTGTGGACTAGCTGCGGCTTTCTTGCTGCGCCTCCGGTCCCGACAGCCCTTTTTACGGCCTTGACCACGAATGGCGGAACCCTATTGCCTAGCGATGGTCCTTTGTGACGCCGTTCACCGGGATTTCACGACGGGTAAGTATACTATCCTGGGAACGTTTAGCACCCTTGGCGCTGATACGTATCCAGCGAAGGTCCGGTTCTGCGTCTATTTCGCGATTACGGACGGCATTGGCTCGACGAAACTGCGATTGAGGCTGGTCGATGCGGAATCCGGCATTGTCGACAACGGCGAAAACGCTACTGAAGGTCCAGTATTCGAGATAAAGATGCCTCCTCACCAGAATTCGTGGGTGAATTCGGGCTCGGGGAGGGCTC
>CAZUAM010000549.1:0-5132 GCA_964618095.1 uncultured Planctomycetaceae bacterium
ACTACCGCCCGATGTACTCCTTTTACGACGCTCTGAAGGTCAACAGGAACGTGGGCCTGGAAGAGTTTCAAGGGAATGAGGCAACGCTCTATGAGCGCCTCACACACCACCCGACAGTTGAAAAGATCTTCCAGGACGCCATGCACGCCATCTCGATTCAGGCGAACGAGATGCTCGCCCGGTTCGTTGACTTTTCAAGCGTCCGGCACGTGGTCGACGTGGGAGGTGGAGACGGGACAAACGCCATCGCCCTGGCCTGCAATTATCCGCACTTGAGAGTCACGGTCTTCGACTCTGCATCTGTCTGCCGGATTGCCGAAAAGAACATCAAGAGGGCGGGACTATCACATCGAATCCATAGCGTCGCGGGGAATTGCTTCGACGACAAGTTTCCTGAAGAAGCCGACTGTCTGATTTTTTGCCACTTCTTTACCATATGGTCCGAGGGCCGAAACAAGGAATTACTGAGCAAGTGTTACGAGGCACTCCCTCCAGGAGGATCGGCCATCATCTTCAACATGATGCAGTCCGATGAGGCAACGGGGCCCTTGGCCGCCGCCTTGGGATCTCCGTACTTCCTCACTCTGGCAACTGGGGAAGGGATGCTCTATGCTTGGAAGGAGTACGAGACCTGGATGAGGGAGGCGGGGTTCGGCAGCATCAACAGACAAGTCCTACCGCGAAGCCACGGCGCGATCATTGGAAAGAAGCTGGCCTGATCCCATTCGAGGCGCCCAGCTATCACCTTGCACAAAAAAGGGGGAACAGTCGCACCCGACTCTTCCCCCAAACGATCATTTCAAGAAAGTCTTTGGCCACTTATCCTTCAGAGTTTACCGTTTCCGAATCCGTCGGATTGCGATGGCACCGACAGGCGCACCACACAACAGGAGCCAAATCACAAAGCTGGCTGGCTCGGGGATTACTCCTAGTTGCGCGGAGCCGTCCACGTTGGTGATCAAGTCGAACGGAAAATCATTGCCACCCAGCCCTGCCTCAATCGCAACCTGGGTGGGAGTAAGGCCCGCAGTTGGTGGGTTGAAGTTCGCCCCGATGCCCAACAAGTTACTCACGCCTAGCGACAAACCGCTTGGAAAGACCGAATTATTTGTATCTACCAACGTCACGAGAAACTCGTCGTCTGCCGTCAGATCGTCGATCCCCACGACGGCAAAGAAATCGTCGGAATTGTCGCCTGCGGTACTATCCCCCAATTGGCTTATCAACCTCATAGTAACAGTGGTGTCGCCCGAACCGTCTACAAGATCGATAGTCGTATTGTTTTCGAACTCCGGAGACGTCAAAAGGTCCCGAAGTTCGAAAGTTGCGACCCAGGTACCGTCGTCCCACGTATCAGCATCGCCCTTCTTGTAATTGGGAACGCTCGCCGTGTTTACGTACAGGTCAAGCGTTCCGCCGTCACCGAACTCAAACGTTACCAGGTCATCCGTCGGATCCAATGCGGTGCCTCGATCGTCCACGTTGCTCACCAAGGACGTCCAATCGATCAGGCCAGTCAAATCGTAGTGGATTTGTGCAACAGTATCACTGGGCTGCGCTACCGTGTCCCCGGCCGCGTTGAAATAGTTGCTTATAGATATCCCACCGACGCTAATCCCTGAATCGCCCACACTAAGCTTCCCATCGAGGTCGTCGTCCGAGCCATTATCGGCTACGCGACCGGAAAAATTCATCTCGTTAACATCGGAGACATCACTGTTTAAACTCACATTCGTGAATTGCAGCATGGCCTCCCGGTTGAATAAAATGGCCGCCGGCGTAGGAGACGCGGCAACAAGTATCAACCCGAAAGCTAGAAATACAAGGATGGCGCTTCGCATCGTGGCACTCCTCCTATGTAAGGAATTGGTGCCCCGCTCAGGGGCAAAATTGGTCATCACCTTGAGAACACACGTCGTCCCACTCGTTAATACTCCGCCGCTGAGGGTGCGATCCTGACACGGGAAACGAAGTTTTTCCCACATTTCCCGGCGCCAGGCAGTCTCCTCTCGGCGGGCCCGTTTTCATGAATCCAAATGGAATTCGAGAGCTAATCCGAAAGGGCCGCTTGCCGCGGTTGGCGGCATAGCCTCACCGGGGCGGGCGGAGTAACTCGAACGGAGGCCCTGTGGGCATGATCGTTCTGGCCTCTCCCGGCAGGCCCGTCTGGAGGGGCGTTTGCGGCACATCGTAGAGAGCGGCCGTCATTGCCGCAGAATTGGGGCCGTTGCCGCCGCCCTGGGGGCCCGAGCTGGGCTGACCCGCCGAGCCGCCTGAGGGCGCGAGGCCTTCGAGGTGCTGGAGTGTGGGCGGGTTCTGCGGCTCGTCCGGGGGCACAGAAGGGCGTGGTGCGTCGGGCGTCATTGCCTGACCGGCGTCGGCCCCTGCCGCGGGGCCAAAAAGCTCGTCGGCCGGCGGCTGGTGGAGAATGATGGAGCCGACGGCGGTGCTGGAGGCCAAGGCCACCAACAGGCCGAAAAGTCCGGCGACCAGCAATCTCGTTTTGCGCCCTGTCATCGCCAATCTGAATTCCTATACAACGGAAACACGCACGGAGACCACGATCTCCGCTTTCTATTGATACTCCGCCGCTCGGGGTGCGATCCTGACACGGGAAACGGGGTTTTTTCCAGGTTTTTTCGGCCGGGCAGCCGCCGATTCCGGCCGGGACTTTTTCATAAACCATTGCAATACAAGAGCTTACGAATTCCTGTCGGAGTGGAGTGAGCCTCGAAAAACTCCCTGAATTTTGAGCGGACTTCGCCCTGCGGGCGCGGAATGCTGTTTCTGGATCCCATCGCGCCCCGCGCGCCGCGGCCCTCTTGGAACGAATGGAATAGCGTGCTCCTTGCATCTTCGCCATGTTTCCTCATTGACAACTCCAGCGATCCTTGCTTAACTATCCTGAACGTCCCCAACCGGGCAGGCGCTCCCGCTGGGGCCCAAGCCGGTGTCTAGCAACCGATCCAGAAGACGTGGTCACCGGCCGTGGACCCATGCCGCCCCCGATCTGACGCTGCCCGACGATGGAGACCCCGTGGTATGCCCAAACCCCCCTGCCGGGCCGAATTACGCGTTTCTTGCAAATTTACCCCCTCGGCTGTTGACAAGGGAGGTATAACCTGCTTACGCTAGGCGATTGCCCAGACGCCAAGGGACCCCTAGGTTACGCGACCTATGGCGCCGGGTCCCGGGCTGGCCGTGGCGTGGGGGTGACGCGGCATACTTTCTGGGAATATTCCGCGGCAGAAAGAACGAAGCTAGCACTGATACTACTACCCTTGAATAAAGAGCGAGCCTGGAAATGAGTCGTAGAAACGGAAAATCGAGAACGGCGGTGGTCGATCGGCCAGGTGACAACCAGCATCGGGTGGAGTATGCCATGGTGTCAATCCAAGAGATGGCCATCGACGCGATAGAGGCCGGCCACTGCGGCACGATTGGGGTCGAAATACCCGTCAAGGACGGGAGGCTCGGAAAGGTAAAACGGCTGCAAATCGTCTTCCAGCCGGAATAGCATCCGGCGGAACGGCATCGGGCTGATGATAGACAGCGCCCGCAGTTGTTGCAGGAGAAATCCTGCGACGGCGGCGGGCTTTTTTGCTCAACGACCCGATAGAAAGCCAGGACCTGTGTGCCACGGCCGTGTCGGCCGTGCCCGGTAGCAGCAGAAAACCTGCACGGCCGACACGGCCGTGGCACACGTCATAGCCTGCACGGCCGACACGGCCGTGGCACACGTCAGTAGCCTGCACGGCCGACACGGCCGTGGCACACGTCGGTAGCCTGCACGGCCGACACGGCCGTGGCACACGTCGGTAGCGATTTGAGCCGGGTTTCTAGCTTTCTGTCGGGTCGTTGTTCTTGCCGGCCTGGCCGTCAAGTCCCCCCCAAATCGGGTCAATCAGGACATCCGCCGCTGAAGGACGCAGATCGCGTCGGCGGCCAACCGGGACCGGGAGGAAGGCCCCTGGTGGTCAGTAGGCACTCGCTGACATCGGCCATACCCCCCCCGAATTATGGCCGAATGACGAGCGAGCCGAGTTTCTTGTGGTCCCGTTTTTTTGATAGCAATGCGAAGTTGGGCAATTACTATGGAAAGTTGGGGCTGATCTTCGGATTTCGGACTGACAGTCCCAGAGACGCGGGGCCGACATCGGCATAGGTGGGAGCAGCAAAATGGTTCAACTAGACGACCCAACCTTGATTTTCTTCTGCTTCCTGGGCTTTGTGATTGCGGCGTCGTTGACCGTCTGCGGCGTGTTCGCGATCGCAGAGTTTTTGTATCAACGGCGGAAGAGGACAGGCAGGCATCTGCGATACTTGCAGCGTGCAGTCCGCCACTGCCGCTGCACGCTGGCGCCCGAGCCCGCGGGCCGTCCTGCTGGCCGGGAGTCTGTTTCTCCGCAGTCCGCCGCTGCCGAGGCAGACTCGGTCCTGTGAGTACCGAGATCGCGAGTTATGGTAATATCAGGTCGCCGTCCTGTGACGGTGTCCCCGGGCGGCGTTGCGAAGTGGAAATCGGCCGTCACTGACGGTTTTGGCCAACGGAGCAGGTGATCAGTCCTGCCGCTGCTCGCTGCGTACCCGGCGTACGTTTTCCAGCCAGTCGAGATAGTCTTCGATTTCTCGCAGCGGCATCCGCAAGTAGAGGGCCATCTCCACGGCCTCGGAACGTTGCAGGAACGTATCCGCCTGTTCCAGCATCAGCTTGGCGATTTCATGGGCCATCTCAGCCGTCCCGGGGCCAGTGTATTTCAGCCTACCGATTGTTCCCTGGCCGGCAAACCCCACTTGCGGCGGTGGGGAATCGGGACAAGTGCTGGCGCACCTTGAGTTGAGAAAATGGGGAAACTGCGGCGTCTTACTTGCCGCGATGACCCTCTTATGGGCGCCTCCCGGGCAACCTTAGTTTCCGTCTTGGCGTATTTGTGGCTGCCGAAGGTCGGTAGCCCGGATTATTCATAGGACCATCGTCGGGTCGGTTTTCGCGTGCCACGGCTGTGTCAGCCGTGCTCCAGGTTTGCCGGTTTACCCAGGGCAACACGGCCGACACGGCCGTGGCACGCTTGATCCAGGCTAGCCCGGATTATTCATAAACCGAGGATTGCTGGGGCATGAGCAGCGGGGAA
>CAZUAM010000550.1:0-5128 GCA_964618095.1 uncultured Planctomycetaceae bacterium
GACATGGGTGACATGAGAGGCGGTGTCCGGCCCCGCCCTCGGCTCGCTCAGCGACAAACCACGATTGCAGCCGGGCGGTGACTTGTTTCCAGCAGTGGAGCAGAGTAAAATCGAGTGTGCATGGGATTT
Source organism: uncultured Planctomycetaceae bacterium (assembly GCA_964618095.1). Taxonomy (GTDB): domain Bacteria; phylum Planctomycetota; class Planctomycetia; order Pirellulales; family Thermoguttaceae; genus CAZUAM01. Next base: position 130 of record CAZUAM010000550.1, read on the forward strand.
GCGGCCGCTTGCAGCCACTATTCTGCTAAAGTGCCATCGCCAAATCATGACCGAGCGTCGCTTTGGCGATCAGACTTGACCGAAGCCAGCCGCGACCGCCCGCCCATTCGCTGGGACATCAAGGATGCCCCACCGATGGGATGGTGCCCGTCGCGGTTTTTTTCTGTCCGGCCGAAAAGCATCCCAACGAGCAACGCCACAGAAACCCGCTGAACTACGGTGCTGCGATGAGCCAGAAATCACCTTCGTCGGATCAGGATTCTTCACACCGGCACCTATCCACCTTGGCGGTTCACGCCGGTGAGGACCGTCTGAAGCCGGGTAACTCGATCACGGACCCGATCTTCTGTACCTCCACGTACACCTTCGCCAACAGCCAGGCGGTCATCGACTTGGTCGAGCAGAAACACCCTCGCGAGGAGTACGCCCGGTACGGAAATCCCAGCGAGAAGGTGGCCGAGCGGAAGCTGGCCGCCCTGGAGGGGGGTGAAGCGGGGCTGGTCTATTCGTCCGGGATGTCGGCCGTCGCCGGCGTGCTGCTGACGAAGCTGAAGTCGGGAGACGAAATCATCCTCTTCGACGAGTGCTATCATCGCACGCGCGAGTTGTGCGTGAAGTACCTGGGCAAGTTCGGCGTGGTCACGCACCTGGTCCCCGCCTGCGACTTTGACCGGATGGAAGCCGCCGTCAACGCCAACACCGCGCTGTTGATCAGCGAATCGCCCACCAACCCGCACCTGAGCGTGGTCGACCTGGAACGCTTCGTCGCCCTGGGAAAGAAGCACGGCGTTGAGACGCTGGTTGATGCCACGCTGGCCACTCCCTACAACCAGCGGCCGCTTCAGTTCGGCGTCGACTACGTGTTGCACTCACTGACGAAGTATCTCGCCGGCCACAACGACATGCTGGGCGGCGTGGTCGTCAGCTCGGAAGAGAAGATCCAGCCGCTGCGGAAACACCGCGGCGTGATCGGCATGGTCAACGGTCCGCACAACATCTACCTGTTGCTCCGCGGACTGAAGACCTTCGAGTTGCGGATCCGGCGGCACAACGAGAACGGCTTGGCCGTGGCCCGTTTTCTCGAGGAACATCCCCGCGTGGAGAAGGTCTACTATCCGGGCCTGCCGAGCCATAAGGACTACCAGGTGGCCCGGCGAGCCATGAAGGGCTACGGTGGTCTGGTGACGTTCCTGGTCAAGGGCGCCGACCAGCATCAGACGGCTGCCGTGGTCGACGCGGTCCGCATCCCGCGAATCGCTCCCAGCCTAGGGGGCGTGGAGTCGATCATCGAGCAACCGATCGTGATGAGCTATCACGACTATACGCCCGAACAGCGCCGCACCGTGGGCATCCCCGACAACATGATCCGCGTGGCCTGCGGCATCGAAAACCCGGAAGACCTGATCGAAGATTTCAGGCAGGCCCTGGAGCAGTAGAAGGTTCGGAAAGTCCTGTCTCAACCGGGCATTTTCGGCCCGATTTCGGTGGTCCCCCACCCGCCGCGATTGAGATCACCGCAGGCCATGCCCCTCTCTGGCTGGGCGCAAGGAGTGCTGTCCCTGCCCGAGGCCCTCCTCGCTCAGTTCACGCGGTGGCGATCTGCGCAGACTGCGCCGCCTTTCCCGATTCTTACGAGTTTGGCGGAAGTTCCGCTCGGGTAAGACCGATATTGATCCCGTCGAGGGGCAAACCGCGGAAGCTCCGCAGAATTGCACCCCTATTTCGAGGTATAATCCATGAATCTGGTCAAGCGGATCAGTATCGGCATCCTCGTCGGTGGCTGGACATGGTTGGCCTTGGCAGCCAACGTCATGGCTGAAGGGAACACAGGGGGCACCACATCGAAGGGTTGGGTTGCCAAAGGCGATTGGCAGCGGCGGGTATTGCAGCGCGGGCCGACGAGGCACTCGGGGCCGGAACAGGCAAGAGTCGACCAGGAGCGGATCGTGCAGTGGTCGCCATCCCGGCAGGAACAGGCCCGACGGGAACCGGTCAGGACGGCCTCCAGGCCCGTGCGGGTCGACCAGGAAGAGATTGCTCCGGGCGACGAGCAGATGAAGCTGGCTCCGCTGCCGACGGACGATGCCTATGACTCGGTCGGCATGGGCTCACCCGGGATGTACGCAGCCGGGATGTACGCGCCCGGTGCAGGCTACGGCGACTCCGCCTGCGGTGGCGAGTGCTATGATGGCGGCGGCGGGTATCCCGGCGGCTGCGGGTTGGGGCTCTATGGGCTCCGCTCTTCGTGGTGGGCGCGGGACCTGTCGCTGTTCGCCGGGGCCCACGGATTCAAAGGCCCCTTCGACCAAGGGCGTAACGGCAACTTCGGGCTGCACGAGGGCGTCAACTTCGGTTCCCCGCTCGGCGGGCCGTGGGGATGGGGGTACCAGGTGGGATTCGCCGCCGTGCATAGCAACTTCTCGGGAGACCGAGTGATCGGCCCGGTTCGCCGCGGAGACCGGGACCAGTTCTTCTTCACCACCGGGATCTTCCACCGGGCCCAGTGCGGCGGAATCCAGTGGGGCGTCACCTTCGACCTGCTCCGCGACATCTACTATGCCGACGCCGATCTGAAGCAGATCCGCAACGAAATCGGCTACGTCTTTCCGGGTGGCCGAAGGGAGATCGGCTACTGGGGAGCCTACGGAGTGGATGACGACGAAATCGTGCTCAACCAAACCAACATCTCGCTGGAACCTACCGACATGTTCGCCTTCTACTATCGCCGTCATTTTCAGCGCGGGGGCGAGGGACGATTGTGGGGCGGCTTCACCGGAAACGGAGACGGACTGGTGGGGGCCGATCTGCACGTCCCCCTGGGGAAAAGCTGGGCCATCGAAAACCGCTTGAACTACCTGATCCCGCGGCAAGGCCGGGGGAGCGGCCAGGACGAGGAATCCTGGGGCCTGAGCATCCGGTTAGTTTGGTATCTCGGCCAGCGGGCCGACAGCGCACAGCAGAGCCCCTATCGCCCGATGCTGAACGTGGCCGACAACTCGCTGTTTATGGTCGATGCCGTCAGCCCCTAAGCCAAACGCGGCGCGCGGCGCTCATCTCCGACATACTCGTGGGGTCGCCATGGCGGCCCCGTTTCCTTGCGCCCCGCAGTCCGCAGCCGGCACTCCTACGCAAGCTGCGCGAGCGTTGTCGATCGTGTTAGGCTGCGCCCACCGGGCGCCTAAAAACTTGGCGGGCGCCCACCTGCCGGCTGGCGAACAGTGCGGTTTTCGTACCAGAAGACGCCCAGGCCGCGGCGGCGGCCGGCGGCCGGTTGGCTCTCTTCGCAGGTGAGCACGTCGAGGTCGCCGTCAGCGTCGACGTCGAGCAGCTCGATCCGATCGAACTTGATCCCCCGCGGACCGCTGATCTCGTGCGGCGTCCAGACTCTCTCCGTGGGGGAGTCACGGTAAGAAAGCCACGTCACGCCTGACCTGCCTCCGCCGGCACCCTCGCAACTGAAGACGACGTCGGGCCGGCCGTCGCGATTGATGTCACCCGCGGCGACGCCTTTGCCGGTGCCGACGTTCTCGGGCAGCGCGATCGAAAGCGGCGTCCACGCCGCGGGCATACCCGGGCGGCGACGGAAGAACAACAGCGGCTGTGGCCTGGTTGCCACCAGTAGGTCGTCGAGGCCGTCGGCGTCCAGATCGGCAACGGCCATAAACATGGCCTCGTTCTGCCGGCCGCCGATGAAGTGATTCTTCCAGGGACCCGCTTGTGCCGCGCCCGGCCCCGGATTCTCCAGCCAGCGGCAGCCGCGCAACCGGCCCTTGCGATCGGTGGTGACTACGTCCAGATCGCCGTCGCCATCGACGTCGATCGAGCGCAGCGACATGATCCAGCCGGCCGGCGAGACGGGATGCCACTTCCACCGGTCGAGCCGGCGGGGCTGCTCGGGCGCCTCGAACCATCCGATCTGCGCGTCGCCGCCTTTTCCGGCCGCTACCAGGTCCACTCCGCCGCGGCCATCGACCTGCACGGGCGTGCAGAACATCCACATCATCACGTCTTGCGAGGCGGGAATCGGTTCCGTTTTCCACGCGGTCGGGTTGAGATATTCTCGCTTTTCTTTGGGGGCCCAGTGGACGAACACGGTTCGGGTGCGGCCTTCACAGCAACTGACCACGTCCACCCGCCCGTCGGCGTCCAGATCGACCAGCACGGCGTCCTCGACGTTGGGCGTCTTGCCCACGGTCACGGCGGGCCAGGGCCTGTCGGCGGCTTCGCGTCCGGGATGCAGATAGACCCGCGTAATCCCGCCTTCCTCCCAGCCGGTGGTGACGTCCATCAGCCGGTCGCCGTTGACGTCGGCCAGGCGCACGCCGTCGGCGCCGCGCGACGACGCATCGATCACGTGGATCGGCCACGGCGTGCCGCGGGAGTCGTTCTGCGCGGCGAGTGAGGGGCATGCGGTGAGAAGGAGAACCAAGGTAACAGACACGGCGTTCAGAGAGTAATCGCGGCTCGTCATGCGCAGCTTCCTTGGTGGTCGGTGGGGCGGCGCCGATTCGCGACCAACGCCAATAGCCGGCGACTAGACGGTGAGACTTTACTTTTGAAACACCGCCTTGATCTTTGGGTTCAGCTCCGGGTAGCGGTCGATGAACTCGGCCCGTTGGCGACTGAGCGCATTCTGACGCCTTTCGAATTCGGCGCGGGTGTACAGCCTTTCGGGATGCAGCAGGATGGAATCGATCAGCCGCACCGATCGCGGAACGTTCAAGCCCGTCCTTTCCGACGGGCTCCAGTCTTCCAGTCCGCCGCGGAGCACCGAGTCGAGTACGCCCATGGTGTCGCCCAGGCGGATGTCCCGCATGGTGGGGCCCTCGCCGACCCAGCCGGTGTTCAACAGATAACAGTTGACGTGGTCATTGGCCTTGAGGATGTCGTAGAACAGGTTGGCGTGGTCGGTCCGATCACCGGCCACGAAGGGGTCGTAGAAGAAGACGTTCTTGATCTTACCGGCCTGGGTGGGATCGCCGGCCGAGGACTCCATGGA
>CAZUAM010000551.1:0-5120 GCA_964618095.1 uncultured Planctomycetaceae bacterium
GCCAGCAGGATCAGATTACGCGGCTCGCGGGCCTCGATCTGGGTGTGGCCGGGCCAATCGGGGGGCGTTGGCAGACCTTGCTGTGGTGGAAGATCATTGGCGGCCGTGTGCATGCCCCCGAATATAGCGGACCGACGATCTTTAGGGGAGGGCCAGCAACAGCTCCAGGTAACTCCGCCGCTCGCTGCCTGAAAGCCCCAGTTTCTCGGCCAGCGAGGCGATGCAAGCCTTAGCCGGTTCCACACCCGCGTCTTCCACAATCAGTTCCAGTTCGGCGAAGTCGCCCAGTCTCTCGACGTCGTCCAGCGAGCCCTCTACCCGACGCTCTTGCCAAGATATGTCGACTTTGCGGCGGAGTTTACGGACCTCGGCCACCGGCGTGAAACCGAGCGCTGCGAGCAATTCGGCCCAGGCTCCGGCAGATTCCTCCCCCGGCGGAAGCGGCAACTCGATCTCCCGTCGGGTCTTGGTGGTCTGGTCGATCTTGGGGCCCTTGTAGGTGATCGAGTTCGACGGCCCCTGCCGGCGGATCCGCAGCGCCTCGTCGGTTTGGGCAAAGTCGCGAGCCGGATGGGCAAGATACAGATCGACTTCCGGCCCCGGCTCGGAGATGGCCGCCCCCATCGCGGCCAGCTTGGCTTCCAACGCAGCCACGTCGGAAACGGGGAATTTTTGTTCGACTTCGTATTTCATGGCTCTTCCGTGGATGGTAGCTGGCCCGTGCTAAGCCGCAAGCGGCTGCCGGACTTGTCATTCATCAATCGTCAATCGTCATTCTTTCTCTCGTCTCGTCGATCCGGGGTGGTGGGAAGACGGCCCGCGGGCAGTTCCGCCGGGCGGTGCCCGAGGGCATCGCGCCGTGCACGCCGGCCGGCTCCGGCCGGTCACGCTGCTCGATCGAGGCGCAAAAGGCGTCCATCTCTACACGGAGGATCATCGAGCCACCCATTATGGCCGTTTTTTCTTCCGGGCCTGTCGCCTTTTGTAACCAATACTATAGGTAGAAACGCCTCCGCGGCTACGGGGGTGTGGTCAGGGCGGTCGTCGGTGAACCCGCGCACTTGAATTGATGACTCGGATGCCGGTGGCGGCCTGTCCGCCACCGCCGCTTGGCGGCAGGCAAGCTGCCCCTTGCCGCCGATCAATCAATCCCCGGAGAGTATGAGGAGGAAGACGCATGAGCGATACAGAACAAGCCGATCGCCTCGTGAAACAGGCAAATGGCCTCCCGGAGCCACCGGGTGGTTTCACGGCACAGCCGGAGAGTGCCAGGGGACGGCCGAGTGGTTCCACGGCAAAGCCGGATCGGCTGACCAAGAAATCTCAGTGGAGCAATTGGACGGTGCTGGCGATGATCGTCCTCTGCTTCTTTGTCATCGTTCGCTTCCGCCCGTTCGCGGCCCGGAATACTGGCGAGGGCAAGACGCTGACCCAACTGAGCCTGCAACCGTTGACCGGTGAGGGGCAGCCGGTCAGGCTTGCCGATCTGACCGGCCGGGTGGTGCTGATCAACTTCTGGGAGCCCCGGTCTTCGCTGTCTCGGGAGGCGCTCCCGCACTTGGCGGCCATTGAGAGGCAGTTTCGCGGCCAGCCCGCCTTCAAACTCCTCTCCGTCTCCTGTGGTCGGCGTGCCAAGGAAAACTTCCGGCTACTCCGCGAGAAGACCCAGGCGACGCTGGGGGAGAAGAACGTCGATTTGCCGACGTACGCCGATCCGGGTGGGGTCAGCCGCTCGGCCGTCGAGCAGGCGGTCGGACTCAGCGGCTATCCCACCACGTTGATCATCGATCGCCGGGGCCGCATCCGCAGGGCCTGGACCGGCTTCCAGCCCGGCGTGGAAACCGAAATGCAGCAACTCATCATCCGGCTGCTCAGCGAAGGATAGCCGGTCGGGAGGGTTGTTTCCGCGGGATGAGCGTCGGCCGGCAGCCGGTGGGGCAGTTTGCGCGTCACATAAGGCGACATCGCTGACCAGGTCGTCAGTCTGGGGCAATACCCGCTTACGCTGATCCTGGATCAGGGGGGGAGTCATCCGCGGCGTCTGGGTCGGCGCCGCCGGCAAAGACGAATTGGAAGATCTGATCACCCAATTGCTGGAAGAGGAGTAGACGATTTTGCGGACACCTTATCCGCGTTTTCCCGTTTTCCTCTTGTCCTCCGTTTCTTTCCGCTTCGGCCGAATTCTCGGCAGCGTGCAACGCAGGATGAATCTTCCCATACAGCACTTCGGTCACTTCCAGTCGGGCAGACTCGACGTTGCCGCCGTGCTTGGTGTGGACGACACGCGGAACGCCAACCGCGACAAGCTCGGTGGTCATCAGTGAATGGACCAGCCACGCGGAGCGGTCGTAGACGGGGGCCGATTCCAGCCCGTCCGGTGTTTCAGCCGCCCAGACGCTCAGCGACAATCCTGCAAGGGCAGCCAGCGAAACGACGGGACTCAGAACATGCCGAAAGGGGGACTTCGCTTTCGTCTGTCCTTTCCAGCCGGAAGCTTTGCCGGGCAGTGAGGGCCGAATCCGGACAATCTCCTCTACTTCACGTGGTATACCTTGCCGGCCGCCTCCACCACCATTTCTTCCCCGGCCGCCTGGCGGGCCAGGGCCTTGACGGCGGCCGGAGAGGCCTTTCCCACCAGCTCGAAGTACTCCTTGCTGAACCGCGCGATCACCTTGGTTTTTCCGGCAAGCTTCTCCGTGCCCTGTTTGGCCACGTCGAACGAGTACCACACGTTGCCGCGCTTGTAGAGGACCTTGTTGTCGACCACTTGCACGGCCTGGACCACGACGTCGGCGTCCTTGTCGATGTCGCGCAGCTTGACGCCCAACTGGCCGCCCGCGGACGACTGGGGCACATAGGCCAGGTGGGTTTCCAGGAGTTGCTTCTTGGCCTCCCGCTGGGAGAAGCCGGCGATGCCATCGGCCTCCTCCAGTCGGCTGAGCAGTGTCCCGGCCCTCCGCATACCATAGGCGCTGGTTGCGGCCAAGTCACCGACCGCCGCGTCCTCGTCCGCCAGGAACGACGTATAGGGGGTCAGCACGCCGTGCTTGGTCGAAAGCGTCACCAGCTCCTTGATCAACTCCTCGTTCTTGCCCTTCAGGTCCAACTCGTCGATGATCTCGCCGATCCGCCGCATCGCCCACAGCTTCTCCACGAAGGCGTACGATTGATCGTCGCTTTTCCCCACCAGCGTGACGGGGAAGTCGAACTTCTGATCGGCGGTGCCCACTCTGCCGGTGATCCTCACCTTGGCCACCCCCGTCTTCTTGTACCGGCCCACGATCACCAACTGCTCGCCCTCGAACAGGTCGGTGAGCTCTCTGGGGTAGATCCGCTGGACCGGATCGCCCTGCTCGACCTTGATCTCGTCGAACTCGAACTTGACCGCCACGTCGGTCATCACCGGCGAGCTGATCTTGTCGTACAGCCGGCTCACTTGCTGCTCGATGTCTTCGTTCGGACGCACGTACTCGCACTTGCCGAAATTCGCCCGCGAAAGCCGGGCCAACAGCCGGCTGTTGACGTCGTAGCCCACGCCAAAGCTGAGCAGCCGGGCACGGACCCGGTTGGCCGCCTGGGCGGCGGCGACGATTTTCGACTCGTTGGTCTCTCCGGCCGTCGGTAGGCCGTCGGTCAGGAAGATGATGAAGTTCGGCCGCGACGAATCTTCCAGCATCCCCAGGGCCGTGGTCAGTGCCCCGTGGATGTTCGTCGCCCCGCCCGCGTGCAGGCCCTCCACGAACCCCAACGCCTGGCGGCGGGTCTGGTCGTTGAAGCGTTCCAATTCCGGCCGGAAGCTCTCCACCTCGCTGTCGTAGGCGATGACGTTGAACAGGTCGCCCTCGCGGAGGTTGTTCAGCACGAACCTCAGGGCCTCCCGGGCCTGCTCGATCTTCTTGCCGCTCATGCTCCCGGAGCGGTCGAACACACAAAGCACCGTCTTCTTGGGCCGCTCGGCGTCGGGTGGTTTGATTTGCGGGCTGGCCAGCAGCAGGAAATAGCCGTCCTGGTCCTTCTCCGGCCGGTAGCTCAGCAGGCTGGCACCCAGCTTGCCCTTCGCCACGCTGTAAAACACCCGGAAGTCGCTGGTGGGCACCTGGTTCTTGCTGCTGTAGCTGACCACCGCGTTATTTGAGGTGGGCCGCTTGACCTCGATCGCGTGCGTGGGGCTGTAGACGTTCTTGATCGCCACCGAGCTTTCGATCGAGGCCTTGATCTCCACCTTCTCCACCGGGGCGGACGTGTACTTGGCCGTGGCCAAGGGGAAGAGGAAGTCGGTGAGGTTGTGGTCCTTCCGCAGCAACTGATTGTAGCGGAGCGTCACCGTCCGCTCCGCCCCCGCGGGGACCGGGAACACGCTCGTCTGGAACATCCCCGTGCCCATCCATTCCAGAAGCGCCGGATCCTGATTGCGGCGGATGTGGGCCTCGTAGATCCTGCGGGCCTCTTTGGCCGAGAGCAGCTTGGCCGGATACTCCTTGCCGTCGACCAGGAAGGTCAGCCGGTCGACCGCCCCGTCGTACGGCAGCGGAAACACGAACGAGACCTCCATCTGCCGGCTGCCGGTGTTGACGAACGACTGGCTCACCCGCACCCGGGCGACCTGGTCGAGGACCCGGGCGTTGACCGCCAACTGTTTGATCTTGTAGGCCATCGGCGGCGGGGTCGGCGGCCTGCGGACCATCGGCCGCGGCAGCGGCACCCGCACGTCGGTGTTGACCGTCACCAAAAGCCCCTGTGCCAGGGCGGAAGCCGCCAGCATCTGAAACACCAGGAACGTCCCCAATCCGATTGTCGAGAGCCGTCTCATCGCCTTGACCTTTCGCAAGAGAGTCGGGTTACGGGGATACGGCCGGTGTACCCCTCCCACCGTTAGACGCGGGGCGGCCCAAAAAAGTTTCCCACCGGCGGCCCGGCTGCAAGCACTCCCCCAACGGGGCATGCGCTGGTCTTATGTGGGTTCTTCCGGGATGGGCAACCGAATAGACTGGTACTGCATCGTCACCGACCCAAAAGCCCGGGCATTGCATGCCCGGGATGGCTGGGCTTTGCCGGGGACTGTCCCGATTTTCGCGGAGCGAAAATGGGACTGTCCCCTTCGGGAAACGAGAGCAGTCGAT
>CAZUAM010000552.1:0-5118 GCA_964618095.1 uncultured Planctomycetaceae bacterium
CTCCAGCCGATACCGCCGAACTCGCCCAGGACAATCGCCCTCTTTTCCTTGACCGGTGCCACGCCCGGCTCAGGATAAAGGTGGATGTCGCGGACGTCCCCGAACTCGCCCCTGTCCGCCCAGCCGCTGGCGTGATCGACCAGCCGCGACGGATCGTAGTTCTTGATCCATTTTGCCAAGCGGGGTGCATCGAACTGGCCCCAGCCTTCGTTAAAGGTCACCCACATGATGATCGACGGATGGCTGCGCATGGCGTCGATGTTCCGCCGCAGTTCCACTTCGAATTGTCTCTGCATCTCAAGGGTATGATTGCTGCCGCTTGGCATGTCCTGCCAGATGAGAATTCCCAGCCGGTCGCACCAGTAGTAGAATCGTTGCGGCTCGATCTTGACGTGCTTTCGCAGCATGTTGGCACCGATTCGTTTTGCCGCCCGGATATCGTACCGCAATGCCGCATCCGTCGGGGCCGTATATAGACCATCCGGCCACCAGCCCTGGTCCAGGAAACCGTACTGGAAAAGCGGTTTGTTGTTCAGCAGGAGCCGATTGATGCCGTCGGCGTCTTTGCCGACGGATATCTCTCGCATGCCGAAATAGCTGTCGACCGTATCGACGGTTTTGCCCGACCGGTCTTTCAGGGTCACCTGCAAATCGTAAAGAAATGGAGAATCGGGCGACCAGAGCCGCGTTTTCGGTTCCCTGGACAGTGCGAGTCGCAGGCGGCGACCGGCCCTGTCTTCAACCGCAACCGGAATGGTTCCTTTCTGTTCGCCAGACCCTGGCAGGAGAGTCTTCGCCTCAATCGTAAAGGCGTCGTCGGTATTGGCGGTATCGACTCTCACCCAGACGCAGTTTTCGTCAATGTCGGCTTCCGTATAAACCGAGCGGATGTGCGACGGGGCGACCGGTTCGATCCAGACCGTCTGCCAGATGCCCGACGCAGGCGTGTACATGAAGCCTTCGGGCTCAATCTTCTGTTTGCCGCGCATCTGCGGGCCCTTGTCGGTCGGGTCCCAGACGCTAACGACGATTTCCTGCGGGCCCGTTTTCTTGAGCATATCGGTGATGTCGACCGAAAACGGATCGTAACCGCCGCGGTGGTGCGTTGCCTCATGGCCGTTGACCCAGACAGTCGTCTCCCAATCGACGGCCCCGAAATGCAGCAGGAGACGCCGGCCCGCCCACGCGTCGGGCACGTCAAACGTGCGCCGGTACCAGAGCCGATCGGTCTCGACGACTCTTTGCTTTACACCCGAGAGTGCCGATTCGACGCAAAACGGCACGAGGATACGATCGTCGAACTTCTCGGGACATTGTTTTTCCTCGGCGGGGCGCATGGCAAATCCCCACAGTCCGTTGAGGTTTTTCCACCGCTGGCGCCGCATCATCGGCCGTGGGTATTCGGGCAGGGCATTGGTCGGTGAGACTTCCTTCGCCCAGCGAGTCATCATGTCCCCCTTGACCGGCCGCCAAGAGGGCTCCCCTGCGCCTGCCGTCCCGCAACACTCGCCGAGAACGAACGTCGCAATGAGAACAGCGTGCCATGAGGTGGAAGCACTTTGGGTCGAGGTATTGTCGTATGTTTCTCGGATAGTCATACTCTTTGGTCACTTTCGCTGTCTGCATCCGGGGGAGGATCAAAGGCAAAGACTCTGGTCAAAAATGGCATTTGAGCAGACGGTTACGGATTCACCACGCCCGAACTAACGTGGGGCTACTTCCTGGCGCGTTACGATCGGCACATAGCCGACTTCGAGCCCCTCCGGCGGTGTCACGAGCAGGGCCGGATCGAGGGTGGCCAGAGGTCCGCTGCTCGGCGGTGCCATGTAATCCCCGTCGATCGGCCAGTTCTTGTGGAGTTTCTCAATGAAGGATTGCACTTTCGCCTTCTTGTCGTCGCTCCAATCATATTGCTGGAAGGACGGCTGATCGACAAAACGGTACCAGCAGTAGGTGACCATGGAGCCGTCGGCGAGATTGACGGTCAGCGGTCCGCGCACCGGGCCGGGATTACTCCATGCACCGACGGTGGGCGAGGTGTAGGGCTTGCCCGGAGTTGCCAGTCTGAACTCCTGGGACAGGAGCCCCGTCTCCGCGGGAACCTCTGCGGTGGATACGGCCACGCGCTGATCCCCAACGTGTTTGAAGTACCGTGGAAAGACGCCGTTAGGGCTGATATCACCGTCGTGCCACTCCAGGCCCCAGACGTTGCCCTCGAACACCTTGGTATTAAAAACCTTTTCAACCCCCGTGATCCTCTTGCCGGCCTGATCGAAACGCGGTGTACGCGTCCTCAAAGTCGATTTCCAGGCGCCTTTCTCGTCGAACCGTCCGGAGCAGGCCGGGCCTCCGTCCCGCCATGACTTGAAGGCGTTATAGAGGGCCGCCTTGGAGTAATACGTCACGTCCTGCACCAGCAGGGTCCTTCCCTGGTCGTCTACCGGGAACTGTAACTTCGGCAGCTTCGAGTAGACGACACCTTGTGCGTCTTTGGCGTCGAAGCGCGGCACGGTGTTGATCTCCATCGCGCCGCCGCCCATGTTGCCCGGCCTGGCGTCGAGCCCTCGTCCATAGATGAAGGGGTAGTTGAACAACTTGCCAATCTTGCTCCAGGTTTCCGGGATGTAATAGGCAATCGGCCCTTTGAAGTTGGACGCGCTGAGGAAACAGGTCCAGCTCTGGTCTCCGGTGGGCGGCTCTCCGGTGGTGGGTTTGGTAAACGGCAAGGCCATGTAAGTGTATCCCAGGAACTTGCCGTTGGGATTCCCCTTAAAGGGCAGTGCGTCGGGCGGGATAAGCAGCCGGTTGCTCAGTTGCGCGATGCCCAATCGATTGTCCGGCAGGGCCGTGCTGCTATAGAAGAACGACCAGCCGGGCGATCCGACCTCATAGTCATAACATTGAGGGGTGGCGTTCATGCTGAACTTCGGCGGCCCGTATCGGAATCGATTGCGTGCCCAATAGCCCAGGCCGCCCTCCACGGTCTGAAAAACGCTTTCCCAGGTTGGCCCCCGCTCCGGCCAGTTATCCCTGGCAAGCGTACCGATCGGTGCGAGTGGGGTATCTTTGTTGTCGGAGTTGTCCGGTGTGATCCACGCGCTGGGCAAGCCGATCTGAAAGTGGGCAATCGGCTTCTCAATCAGCGGCCAGACGGCGGAATAAAACCCCATCCCCGCACTGTAGTTGGCGCGATTCGGCGGCCGGGACGCACTGTAGCCGATGTATCCGTGCAGACCTCGGCTGTGCGCTGTTACAACTCCTGCCCGTGCGCCCTCTTGCTTGGGTGCGTTTTCCTTACCGTCGCACGTCCAGGGTAGGATCATAAGGGTAAGGATAGTGAGTAATGCATTCTTCATGACGGTCTCCTCCTGCAATGGATGAAAGTGGACAGCCCTGCCTCTAGTCGCTCACACCTTCGTCAGTCACGCGCGCATCGGCCCAGTTGCCCAAAACCTTGTCCCCATCGAAGACCAGCATCAGGCACTGTACGTTGTTCAACTCGACGTCGATCTCCTTGGCGGGTGAGTCCTTCGTCATCCGGCCACTGTCCCAGAGAACCTGGTTGGCAAAGAAGTCCTCATTATACACCCGGAATCGCCCCTTAGCGTCCTCCTTCGAGGATTGGTCCATCGCCACCACCGCACGGAAGCGATCGGCGCGACCATTGACTTTGAACATCACGGCGCACTTGCCCTTGCAGCCTATCCCCTTCTTGAAGGTCCGGCCGGCGATGCGGATCGGGTCGCCGCCGAGCGTGGCGTCGTAGACCGGCGCGTTGCCGGCCTTCCAGATGTAGTAGAGATCGCTCAGGTAGGTCTCCCCTTGATGGGTCACGGTGTATTTCTCGAGCGGCATCGGCGCGGGCGTCGGCAGAGGCGGTCCCGGCTTGCCCACCCTGATCATTCTGTGCTCATGCTGGCCGAGGCCATTTGCCGTAAAGGTATCCTTGAATTCGCCGAGGTCTTGGCGTGTCCAAAGATCTCGCACCGGTTGATTCCCCGAAAGACCGATCTTGTCCCAAGGTACGATAACGTCGGCCTTTTCGCGTCCCTTGTTCAGCAGCAAGACGGCTGTGGTCCCGTCCGAGAGCGGCTTGTTGTAGATCTCACGGCTACCGTCATCAAAGACCTTGTATCCCTGGACTCCGCGCTTGTCCTGATTCACGGCGATAAGCTCCGGTGCCGTCAAGACGTTCCGCACGTCCTTGCTCATGGTGCGGAGGTCGTTGCCGGCCATCAAGGGCGCGGCGAGAATGCACCACAGGCTGAAGTGAGCCCGGTCGGCAACCTTCTTACGGTCTCCCTCCATCCCCTTCAGATTGCCAACCTGCAACATATCCGGATCGTTCCAATGGCCGGGTCCGGCAAACTGCCAAAGCCCGCCGAAGGCCGGATGAATGGACCGATCACCGGCCGAAGTTTCCGCACAGGCGTAGATCGACCCCATCCAAGGGTAGATGTCGTTTGAGGTCCGCCACAGTTGAGAGGATTCCTTTCCACCCCATGCCCAGGCGCCATTTCCGAAATCGGAGATGCTCAGCACGATCGGCCGGCCCGTCGCCCTGATGCACTTGCGGTAAAGGGCATAGTCTTCCGAGCTCATCCTCCCGTTGCTCTCGGCGAAGCAACTGTCCATCTTGATGTAATCGACGCCCCACTGGGCAAAGGTCTCCATGTCGATTCGCTCGTGGCCGAAGCTTCCCGGCAACTGCTGGCACGTCATCCTTCCGCGGTCTTGGTAGATGCCATACTTCAGCCCCTTGCGGTGGATGTAGTCTCCGACGGCTTTCATTCCGCCAGGGAACTTGTTGGGGTCCGCCACGAGCCGCCCCTTCCTGTCTCGCTTCTTTGCCATCCATCCGTCGTCCAGCACCAGGTAGACGTAGCCTGCGTCGCGCATGCCGGAGCTGACCATCGCGTCGGCGATCGCCTGGATCTTCTTCTCGTCAATATCCACTTCGAATGCATTCCAACTGTTCCAGCCCATCGGCGGTGTCATGGCCAGCTTGTGGTCGCCAGGGGCCTTGCCCTTGGACTCGGCGAGTACGCTCTGGTCCGCAACTCGGGCAAGGACCGGAATCATCGCAGCAAACGCCAGGAGGCACATGATGCTGATAAA
>CAZUAM010000553.1:0-5101 GCA_964618095.1 uncultured Planctomycetaceae bacterium
ATTCGGCGGGCCGTTGTCATGCGCCACCGACGGGAGGTCGCCCAATTGGAACACCTTCTGGCCGACCAGCTCCTTGCCGCGGTGCAAGAACGCCCGAACCCGCACGCACCAGCGGAGCTTCATGATCACCCCGTCGTAGCTCAGGGGGCTTTCGGGCAGGGTGGTGCTGAACTGCTGGGGCCGGCCGGGTTTGAGGAACTCCCCGTGCTCCACACTCCGCCGCCAGAATTCGTGCACCGCCAAGTCCTCGTCGCCCTTACCTTCAGTGTACCACAGCACGGAGACCTCGATCGCCTTGACCATCCCGTACGCGACCGGCTCGAGCAGGTACTCGCCGGCCAGCGTCTCGCCCGGCCGGTATACCTGCCCGTTGCCGTCGAACCGGATGGTCACGGCCGGATCGTTCACCGGTTGGTCCTCCCGTTGGCCGGATGGATGATAAGCTGGAAGGCGCGTTGGTAGTCGGGCCAGCCGGCGACGTTGCCGCTGACGACCAGTTTCCAATTGAGCTCGTTGTGGTCGGCCTTGAAGGAGTGCATTGCCCCGGCCGGCACGGCCAGCTCACATTGGGCCTCGAAGGGCAAGCCGTGACGGACCTGGAAGCCCTCGCGGCGGAAGACCTCCTGCCGGTAGACCTCGCGGGTCTCGGTTCGGGTGTCCGTTCCCTGGCGAAAGGTGGCTGTTTCCTGGCAGACCAGCAGGACTGCAAGCGAGTTCATCCTCAGCCGGCCGGACTGGGACACGAACAGCCGGCATTGCTCGCCCGGGTGCAGGGGATGGTCGGAAATCTCGACCAGCGTCGGCCCGATCCCGGTGGTCAGGAGCAACTGCCGGATGAAGAACACGATCAGGGCGATCCCCACCAGCACAAACGGGATAATAAACAAGGTCAGGAACAAGGGACTGCCGTCGAAGTAACCGCGCAGCGCCAGCACCACCAAGACCGATAGGACGCCGTTCCAGAAGAGGCACGCCAGCAGGGTGCCAAACAGCGCCCAGCCGGGTGAGGTTCCGATGGGCAAGCGGAACTTCAACGTGGTGCCGGGGCTGTTGGTAATATCGGAATCGTCGGGGACGTTGGGAAACCTCCGCTGAAAGCGACCGTTGGAGTTGAACAGGTCGTGCTCTTGCACGCGCTGAGCGATCGCCGCACAGCGTTCGGCCGACTTGCCCCAATGGAGCACCGAATAGAGGAAACCGCCCCCGCCGATGACGATGAACGAGACCGGGATGATCAACACCAGCCAGATCCACCAATTCTGTTCCCGCACCAGCACGACCACGTAAGGATCGGCCGGGTCGTACCAGCAGGGGTACTGCTTGCCGAGGGTGAATTGCTTGAGGACGGCCTCTTGGTCCTCCGCTCCGCTGGAATAGGCATGGCGAACGTCGTACGTCCAGGAACTGTGGTACGGCTGCCCGTCGACTTGATATTCGATTTTCAGTTCAGGCCGGTAGAGCATACCGTCTTCGCCGTCGGTCTGCCCGAGGCGCTTCTCCTCGACGCGGCAAGTGGTTTCGACGAACGCGTGGTTGACCCGCCACTGGGGGACGACCAGGAAGACGACCAGTGCGGCCAGCCCGCCGCATCCCAGCAGCAACAGGATCGCAAAGAAGAGGGCCTCGCCGGCGCTGCCCAGGATCTTGGACCCCGTCCGGCGGTTGCCCCGTTTCTTTTCGTAGTAACGGAGTTTGCGTGCCAAACCGCTTCCTCCACCGCGACTATGTCCGGCAGGCGGGCGGCGCCGGCACACCGTCACGGACGGTGATCGGCGAGAAGCCGGCGCCGCTGTGACGAGTGCGCGATTCGGTATCGTCGGGATCACCAGGGTTGCGGGGTCGGCGTCTGATCGGCCATCGCGTCACGCTTCGACTTGCGAAGAAAGCCGATTCCTTCCAGCGCCTTGTAGACCTCTTCCAGCGTCTTCTCGCCAAAATTCGAAATGCTCAACAGATCTTCGCGGGGGCATTGCAGCAGATCCTCCACGGTGAAAATCCCGCGCTCTTCAAGACAATTCGTGGTGCGGACCGACAAGCCGATCTCGGCCGTGCTCATCTCCAGCTTTTCGGACATGTTCTTGGCTTGCGTGTCGGTGGTCCTCAGCGGAATTCGGGTTGTCACGGGATCCCTCCCATACGGTTCCAAATGCCCGGTAACGTGTCAATACACGCGACGAGTCCGTCTCGTCGTTGACCAAGAAGTATAACGATTTCCGGGATCGTGGGTAGCATGTTTACGTCCCGTGGGGGAGATTTGCGGACATTTTTTTCCTTCTTGCCGGACAGACACGCCAGCAGTTACAGCACGGGCCGCCCTGGCGGGGGATCTCGCCTCCGCGACCAACCCGCGTATACTGAACGGTCCGAAGGAAACTGGACGACCAGAATCAAACCCCGGAGGAAGCTCCCTTGGATCAACTGATGGAAGATCTGACCGATGCCCAACGTGAAGCGGTCGTGCACGTCGAGGGGCCGTTGCTGATCCTGGCCGGCCCGGGAAGTGGCAAGACCCGGGTGGTTACCCACCGCGTTGCCTGGCTGCTGAGCCGGGGCATCCCGGGCCGGCAGATCCTGGCCCTGACGTTCACGAACAAGGCGGCGGACGAGATGCGGACCCGGGTGGCGCGTCTGGCGTCCGAGGAGTCGGTCTGGCTGGGGACGTTCCACCGGTTCTGTGCCCGATTGTTGCGGAAATATGCACCGTTTGTGGGGCTCCAGGAAAACTACACAATTTACGACGTCGAGGATAGCACCCGGGCACTCCGACGCGTGCTGGCCAAGCTCGGCATCGATCCTTCCCAATTCCCACCCGATGCCATCGCCAAGGCCATCAGTTGGGCCAAGAACAACCTGATCTTGCCCCAGCAGTACCAACCACGACCGGGCCATCCTGTGGGGGCCGTGGTCAAAGAGGTTTATCCAGCTTACCAGGCCCAACTGGCACTCTCCAACGCCGCCGACTTCGACGATCTGCTGCTGCACGTGGCCACCTTGCTCCGCGAAAACCCCGAGGTCCGCCGCAGTCTGGACGAGCGGTACCGATTCATCCTGGTTGACGAGTACCAGGACACCAACCTCGCTCAGTATGCAATCGCCCGGGCGCTGTCGATCGACCACCCCAACCTGGCGGTCACCGGAGACCCCGACCAGTCGATCTACGGCTGGCGGGGGGCCAACCTGAACAACATCCTCGAGTTTGAGCGGGACTTCCCGGCGGTCCGCGTGGTGCGGCTGGAGCGGAACTATCGCAGCACGAAGCGGATTCTGCGGGTCGCCGCCGAGTTGATCGCCCACAACATCCGCCGCAAGGAGAAAAACCTCTACACCGATAACGGCCAGGGGCGACCGGTCCGCCTGGTAACGTATCCAACCCACAAGGACGAAGCGTCGGGCATCGCCGGAAGGATCGCGGCCGAGATCCACTCCGGCCGCCGCCACCCACGCGATTTCGCCGTCTTCTACCGGGTCAACGCCCTGTCTCGGGCGCTGGAGTTTGCGCTGCGCGAGCTGGGTGTGCCGTACCAGTTGGTCAGCGGGCTGGAGTTCTTCCAACGGCAGGAAATCAAGGACGTGCTGGCCTATCTGCAATTGCTCAGCAATCCCCGCGACGAGGTGGCGCTGTTGCGGGTGATCAACACGCCGACCAGAGGGATCGGCAAAACCACGATCGGGCGGCTCTCGGGCCATGCCACCCGGCACGGCCTGGGCTTGCTGGAGGCCGCCCGAGAGGCCCACCAGGTCGATTCGCTCAGCCGTCGCAGCGCCGCGCTGCTGGAGAAGTTCGTCGAGCTCTTCGATCGGCTGGCAGCCGTGGCCGGGGGACCGATCGAAGAGATCCTCGGCCTCGTGCTTTCCGAGACCGGCTACCAGAAGCAGTTGAGCGAATCGAAGAGCGAAGAGGATCTTCAGCGCCTGGCCAACATCGAGGAGCTGCTGACCGTCGCCCGCGAGTTCGACGAACGTCAGCCCGGCCTGGGACACCTGGAGGCGTTTCTCGAGGAGACGAGCCTGGTCAACGACACGGACGACTGGGAAGTGGAGACCGATCGGGTGACGCTGATGACGCTGCACGCCTCGAAGGGGCTGGAGTTCCCGGTGGTTTACCTGGTGGCGGTCGAGGAAGGATTGTTGCCTCACGAACGCAGCCGCCAGGACGAGGAGCAGCTCGAGGAGGAGCGGCGGCTGATGTTCGTGGGCATCACCCGGGCGCAGCAGGAACTCCAACTCAGCATGGCCCAGTATCGCGACTTCCGCGGCCAGCGGAAAATGGCCGTCCCCAGCCATTTCCTGATGGAGCTGCCGCGCGAGGAGATGGAGCTGGAGAGCTTCGGGGAGGACGAATACCGCGTGGTGGAGCCGGCCTACCGGGAACCGGTCCTCTCGCGGGCCGGGGCGCAACCGCAGCCGCGGACTGCCGGCGCGATGCAACTGACCACCGCGGCCGAGCTGGCCTCCGGCGGAAAGCCCGCCCCACCCGTCTCGCCGGAGGTGTTTCACCAGGGCATGCTGGTTCGCCATCCGAAGTACGGGCTGGGCCGGATCGTGGCGCTGAGCGGTGCGGGCGCCGGCCGCAAGGCCACGATCGACTTTCCGCGGCCGACCGGGCGGAAGAAATTCGTGCTGGCCAGCAGCCCCCTGCGGCCGCTCAGGCGGTGAAAGGCAATATGCCGTTTAGCCGCCGCGTCCACGCGGCGAAATAACCCGGCGAAAAACGCAGAGTGGGCATTGTCACCGTGGCGTTATATCGGCTCGATTTCCTCGCCGTTATGTCCAGTGGGCCTTCCGTGCGCTGGGGCCGACGCCGGGCGAAGCCCCTCGCCCGGACCCGGCGGATCCTTGAACTCTCCAATTGGAGGACATCGTAATGAATCCGTGGAAATCGGCGCTTCTACTGGCGGCCCTCGCCGTCGCTCTCACCGCCGGCGCGGCACTCCTGCCCGGCGCCCCGGCTCAAAAGGCCGAAAAAGCCAAGCTCCGGGTGGGCACGTTCGACTCCCGGGCCCTGCCGATGGCCTTTGCCGCGTCCGAGATCTTCGATCGCCAAATCCAACGACTCAAGCAAGAGCACAAAAAGGCCAAGGCCGCCGGAGACGAGGAGAAG
>CAZUAM010000554.1:0-5086 GCA_964618095.1 uncultured Planctomycetaceae bacterium
CCTGCCCGACGGACGCCGGATCGTGGGAATCGGCCTGAACACCAACAATTCCCTCTCCCAGGCCCCGCCCGAACTGAGGCAAACGGCCGCCACGCTGCGGGAACTGACGGGAGTATCACATGATCAGACCACGATCCTGGTCACCCTCCTGCAACACCTGGAGGACGAGTTGCGGCAGTTGGCCTCCGAACCTGGCCGGATTGCCACCCGCGCCGACGCGTTGTGTTTGCAGCGCGGCAAGATGCTGACGCTTCACCCGGGCAACCAGTCGGTCACGGGCCGCTGTGCCGGGATCGCTGCGGACGGAGCCCTCCTGCTGGACACGCCGGACGGCCGCCAGGCATTCTACTGCGGGATGCTGAAGTAACGACGTAAAACCGGCCGCAAGACAACAGCCGGCCGTCCCTTCTGCGCTGCTCGTTCCGGTGCGACCCCTCTCTCATATATGCAGCTTGTCGCTCTCGACACTGCTGGACAAGCAGGCATTTCCACCTGCCACGAGCTGCAAGCAGAGCCCGGTCGGACGTGACGTGAGCCGGGAGCAAGGTTAAGAGGAGGAAGGCTTTCGGGCAACCTTTTCCGCGTCCGCCGCCGAGGGTTTCGGAGTTCTCGGCTCGAGAAGCCGCTGGTCGTAAACCACCAGCGCGCGTAGCGCGTGCATCACCGAGCCGATTTCGCGGGTGCTCAGCGACCTGACGTTGCGGCGGTAGCGCTGGCCGGCGAGCAGGCGGTTGACGTACTCGACCGATCGGACCACGCGGGGGTCTTCCAACCGGTCTTCCGGGAGCGACGTGGCGAGCCACTCCAGCACGTGACCGGTGGATCGCAATTGCAGGGCCTGGTTGCGACTTGTCCCCCTGGCGGCCAAGAACCCAGGGCTCCAGCTCCCGTCGGAATTCTGAACCTTCAGGGCGTAGTCGTGATACTGGTCGATGAGTTTCCGCGCCCGGGCAAACTGACCTTCGAGCGGTTGGCTGCGTTTCTCGCGTTGGGCGAGCGCGCAGCCCAGGCCCATTAACCGCTGCGTTCCTCCGCAGGCGGCGCTGAGGATTGGTTGGTCGAGCTCTTCCTTGATGATCCGCTCGATGGACCACTGTTGGCCCAGGCTGTTCTCCCAGGTGAGCTCGTCGCCCAGATAGTACGTCAGCCCGATCAGCTTCAGCGAGAGGTCGGCCCCGGAGCGGCAACAGAGTTTTTCGTGTTCGACCAAGTCGGCCACGGTGCGGACGTGCTGGCCGACGCGCACGGGGTAAGTCGGCTTGACGCGCGAGAGGGCCAACACGGCCAGCAGTTGCGAGGGATGCTCCTGAAGACCGTAGCCGATCCGCGGGGCGACCCGGCCTTCGCTGAGCCCCAACGGCTCGTAGCCGGCGCACGGATAGTTCCAGCACAGGCAGGTGATCCCGTTGACCTTCTTCCCAGACGAACCGCCCCGGTGGAGCTCGGTGTTGCACCCGAACGCCAGGCAGCAGTGCATCACCTCGGTGGCCGTGTTTTCGCTGGCACTCAGCGCCTGGCCGCGATGAAAGGCCACGGTCCGGCGGAGGCGATCGCGCAGGGCAGCCTGGGCCTGCGTAAGCTCCCGTTTCGGCTCCAGCGGGGTCGAGGTTTTGGGCAGCGTGGTTTCGGGTGATTCTTCCTGCGAATTCTCATCAGCCGTTTCGTTTGGCTGCTCTTGCTCTGCGGGCCGCTTTTCCTGGATCAGTTCCTCGCCCTCTGCCGACCACTCCTCTGCCGGTTGCACTGCTGGTGCCCACTCCTCCCATAGCGGCTGCTCTTCCGCCGGTTGCTCGTCTTCTATCGGCTGCTCTCGGAGTGCCAGGAGTTCTTCTGCCAGCGGCTGTTCTACCGGCTGCTCGTCCCGTGCGACGTTGCGCTCCGCCTGTTCGGTCTCCTCTCGATCCGTTGATGCTTCCTCCCCGGCAGGCACGATCGCAGGCGTAGCTGCCTGATTTTCGATCGGCGCGTTCAAGTAAGGTGGGTTCAGTGGGAGCAGGACCGGACCGGGCCGGGTAACCTTGGGCTTCTCCGGCACGACGGCGGCACTCTCCTCCACAACGTCGGGGTCCTCCAAGGTGGCCTCGGGCTTCTCCGCTCGAACAGCCGGATTCTCCTGCCCAACCGCAGGACTGTCCAGGTCTGGTTCGCCCCCTCCGGAGTACACGATGACTACAGCCGTCAAGGCCACGAGGGCCAGCAGGATACAAGCCGACAAGTTTCTGATGGAGCGAACCATAGGAACCATTCCTGGGGTCAAAGCGGGGTAACCGGCGGCGCCACCGGCGGAGAAGTCCGATCACCTCCCGTCGGCCGGCCGCGTTG
The DNA here is from genome assembly GCA_964618095.1 of uncultured Planctomycetaceae bacterium. Classification (GTDB taxonomy): domain Bacteria; phylum Planctomycetota; class Planctomycetia; order Pirellulales; family Thermoguttaceae; genus CAZUAM01. The sequence goes on from CAZUAM010000554.1 coordinate 2,323, forward strand.
ATCCTCATGTCCCGCCCAACGGGCGGCGCGAGGTTGCAGTACCGGTTTTCCCCACGGTCTTTTCCGTTTCTTTTCGTTTGGGGCGATCGATCAGGAATCCGCCGGAACTGGAGCGGTTGACGTAGCTGTTGTTTCTGGCACCGGAACCGTACTTGTCGGTGCCGCCGTAATCGATCACGAAGCTGAAGTTCCCCCCGCACTGGGGCAGATCATGATACGAGACACCCGACGAGGCGCGACCTTGTTTGGAGCCCAGGTAGACGTCGTCGCCGTCGTAGTCGAAAAGGACCCCCAGCCCCGCCTGGGCCCCGTTCCCTTCGTTGCCGCTGTAGCGGTCGTGCCCGCCAAAGTCAAACAGGTAACCCACCGCGCAGTCCCAGGCATATCCCACGCCCATGATCGTGGCGTTATAGGTGTCGTTGCCCCGGTCGTCGAAGAGGAACCCCAGAGCGTAGTGGCAGCCGTATCCGCAGCCGAAGCGTTGGAAGCGTCGTTGGGTTCGGGCACCGCCGTTATAGGCTGTTCGGGTGGCACCGAGGCGTTGGTCGTTTCCGCCGAAGTCGCGGGCGAAGCCGGTACCGCACCAGTATCCGCCGCCATGAGAGAGGTAGTCGTACTCGTAGACGTCGTCGCCGCCGCCGTCGAGGATCACGCCGATCCCGCCGTCGGCGACTTGCCGCAGGCCGGCCCCCATGCCTTGCACACACCCCTCGTAGCCCGGCGTCGGATTCTCCTCCCTGAGGTAGGAGTTCAGATAAAGCCCGCCGCCGTAGTAGTGGTCTTTTCCGTCGAGGTCGTCGAGCAGGCCGAATCCCAGCGGCCCGCCGAATCCTTGGCCCCACATGGCGGCGCGGTATCGGTCGTTGCCGCCGCGGTCGATCAGGATTCCCAGGCCGCAGATGGCCACTCCCTGGACCCGGCGCAGGCCGGCGTAGTCGTCGTTGCCGGCGTAATCGATCAGGATTCCCGCCCCGGCCAGGCACGACCCCTGGGCAACGTCCTTGGCCCGGTAAACGTCGTCCCCGGCCAGGTCGAGCAACATCGAGATCCCCATGATCGCCGAGCCTTGCACGCCGGGCTTGCTGCCCCGGTAGGAATCGTTACCGTCCAGGTCGATCACGATCAGCACCGGCCGGCGCGGCGAAACGGTTCCTTCGTGATACGTGTCGTTTCCGCCCAGGTCGATCACCACGGCCACGCCGGGCATCTTGTCGAGTTGGTAGGTGTTCTGCTGGCTGCCGCCGACCACGATCGTGCCGCCGGGAGTGTCAACCCGACCCACCATCGGTCCGGCAAGACCCTCAACGGTGACGTCGTCCTGGACGGGCAGCGAGCGGAGCTGTTCCAGCAATTGTGGATCGGTGATTGGGACCAGCGCGTCGGCGGCGGCGTGCATTGCGTCGCGGTCGAGCTTCATCATCAGGTCGCACAAGCGACGTCCGGTCGCGCGATCCTGTAGGGTGTGTCCGTAGCGGTTCTGGCTGGTGAGAATCGGATAGAGGTTCGCGGTCAGTGTGCGGATCTCGCCCTTGTCCAGCGTGGCCAGGGCGGCAGAGTAGGCGAGCTGGGCTTCGGTCAGCGACTGCTTGACGACCTCCAGGGCCTGCTCCGGCGAGGTGACCGCAGCAAACGAGCGAGGCTCGCGCTTCTTCAGGTCGAGTTTTCCGTCGGCAATCGCCAGCGCCCGAGCCAGCCCCCGATGGTCGCCAAGCACGGCCTTGTGCAGCAGCCGGGTGAACTCTTCGGCCTCGGCGGGGGCCTTCACCGGATTGCGCAACATGTGGTCGTACCAACTCAGGCGGCACTTGCCCGTCAACTCCGATCCGGTGCGAGGGCCCGCCGTCGAGTTGAGCTTGCCGGCCGCGTACCTGCGGAATCGGGCAAACTTGTCCTGGATGCCGCGCCGCTTCAGACCGGCCGCGATCTCTTTCTGCAACAGCTCGATCATCCCCGGGGCCAGGGGCTCACCCACCTCGCCATCGGATGGGTATGAAGCATGCCCCTCCGAATGGGCGGGCTTCTCAGCCGACTCCCCCTCACGGTCCTCCGGGGGCTGAAGGGTCGGGCCGAGCGGATCGCCGGCGGCGGCCCAGCCACCCGTCGCAATGACTGCCGCCAGCACGCACGCCATCGAGATCTTCACGGGGCGCAGCAGTGCCGGCAACAAGATCTGACTCGGTTTCATCATGCCTCTCCTGTCGTGCTTCCCCCGTACGACATTTGACCCTGTGCCGGGCCGCGTGGCACGATGGTCCGATTTGCTTGCGGTGGGGGCCTATTCTGCGGGGAATCTACCCAGTTTTATCCGGTCCGGCGCCGGCAAGCCAACAATTATGCTGGCAAGCAGGCACTCCGTAGCGGGGCTTCCTAAGACCCCCTTGGCGCGCACGGTTGCGCACTATCGACCGGTTATAGGGCCTGAATCGGCGCCGGGCTTCCCCTTCCTTGAGCCCTATGGAAGGAATCGACTGGCGATGGGGAAAACGCCGCGGCGAGTTTTCGGGTAAACACGCCTGGGAAAACTGGGAAAGCTGCCCACGCTTATCCCCTCTTGAAGAGATCCGGCCGAACGGTTGCCGCAACCGGACTGACCGACTCTCCTGGTCGGCGATCCCCGAGCGATCGTATTCGAGGGGCCGTCGCGCTGAGGGGGCGAAGCACGGCGCCGTATCGGCGGCCGCTAAACGTACTTGTCGGCCGCGCCACGGTGTTTAGCCCGGATTATTCATAAACCGAGGATTGCTGGGGCATGAGCGGCGGGGAA
>CAZUAM010000555.1:0-5085 GCA_964618095.1 uncultured Planctomycetaceae bacterium
AACAAAACTAGGTACAAACCAACTTGCCCTAACAGCTACAAACTGAACACCCCAGTCCCGTCCCCTTTTTACGGCTCGGCAGACGTCTTCGAGGGCGCTGTGGCCGGCGTGGCCTTCCGGCCGGCCAAGCGGGGCTTCATCTCGATCTGCACCCGCGGCGGGGGACCGTCCTCGGGTACCGTCACTTTCGCCGTCCCGACGTACGCCGGCAGACGCCAGCCCGTGCTGATCCCCATTCCGCGAGGCTCCGGTTCATAGGCATGGGCGACGATCTTGTACTGCCCCGGCTCGATCAGCGCGGTCTTGAACCTACCGTCCTTGGCGGAGGTGACGCCGTCGTAGATCGGCAGTCTCCACTCGTCGTGGGCCTGGGGATCGCCCGTGACCTTGGGGGAACGCACGAAGACGAAGGCCCCCGTGGCGCCGGTTCGCTCCAGGCCGACCACCTTGCCCTCGATGGGAGAGCCCTTCTTACGGACAAACTGAAGTGTGGTTGTTTTGCCCGGTTCCAGGGTGACATCGCAGCGGTCGCAGAATGCGTCGGTCCCCGAATCCCCCACCCGAAGCGGTTTCATTCGGATCACGTCATAGACGCCCGGCGCCATGTTCTTCAGGACGACCTCTCCTTGGTTTTTCGCCGTCGGGTTCTGGACGCACGACACTGCGCCTTTCCAGTCCGGCATGTCCCAGGTCTTCAGTTGCAGACGAAAGCGGGCGGTGGGATTGTCGTCCGGGATGTCGTAGCGGAGGACCAGCGTTGCCGGCTCGGGTAGCTTGACAGAAAGCTCCTTACCAAGTTCCACGACCGGCACCATCCACACATTCAGCCCGGGTGCCAGCAGGACGATCTTGTGGACCTCCCCGGGCGCGGCGCCGTGGATCACGAAGCGGCCGCCGGCGTCGGTCGTCTCCCGTTTTCCGCCAAAGCGCTCGGTCTTGCCGTCCACGATCTCGGCAAACCTCCCGGGCCCGCCCAAGAACACCCTGGCCCCGGCCACCGGCTTGCCCGCGTGGTCGAGCACCCGGCCGCGGATTTCCTGCCCGCGTCTCAGCCGCATTACCAGGGGGGCCTGCAACAGGCCGTTCTTCGTGTCGAGGACGGCGACCTCCGGCAGGTAGCCGTCGGCGACGATCCGGAGCCGGACCTTGCCCTCCTTGACCCAGCCATGGGTGACGTTGAACCGGCCGCCGCGGATCCCTCTTGCCGACTGGAGCGCCGTAATCCACATGATCCCCGACTCGGCCCCGGCATTGGGCACGCCCTCCTGGACGGCAATCTGCTCGACCGGTTTGCCGGTCGCGTCGTCGATGACCAGCCCCTCGCCCGCGAAGCGAGGTCTCGGAGGCTTTCCGGCTCCCGAGGTATCGGCCGGCGGGATGGCAGTCTTCGCGGGGTCGTTCACCGGGGGCACGCGCGTGGTCCGGTCATCTGGCTTGGCACCCGTAGCTTCCACACGCGGCTCGGCGCTCGTCACGTCTACATTGCCTCCCGGTGCGGCTCCGACCTTCTCATTGCCGTCAGTGACGACCTCGATATCGACCGGGTTGCTGATGGCCCTGACGTGGTCGCCGGGCCGGTCGCCGCTCACGGGCATCGTGGGAGCCACGCGAAAGGTGTGTTTGCCGGGCGCGAGCTTCAGTCGCCCCGGCTCGCTCTCCGTTACGCCCGTCCCCCCCGTATCCCGGCTCGGCGAATCTGCGACATACCACCCGCGGCGCAGATAGACGAGAATGTTGTCGAACTGCCGGCCCGGCACCAGGTCCGACAGCGGGGGACGATAGTCGTGCTCCGGGAGCCGCCGCCGATACCACCGGCCGTCGATTTCCAGTTCGGAAGAAGTCCAGAAATTCCCTGCCCTGTAGACAAGCAGATTCCGCGTGCCCAGATTGCGGATATCGGCATAGAACTGTGGCCCGGTGGCCGGCCGCGATTGCTTCACCCGCAGGCGGACCTGCACGCCCTCGACGGCCTGACCCCACTTGGCCACCGCCTCCCACTGCTTCCGCTGCGGCCCCAGCGCGGCCATGATTCGGTCCACCGCCCGGGCGGCCTCGCCGTCGAGGACCGTCCGCAAACGCTCCAGAAAATCGAGCACGCTGAGGCCCCAGCCGACGGGCTTATAGAGCACCAGGTTTTCCGGCCCCTTGACCGTCAGGCTGTAGGCCGGCCCGTCCGGGGGCCGCGGCAGGCGGTCGTCGGTAAACGGCAGGGCGTCGACCAGCGAGCCGTCCACTTGCAGGTGGTCGATGATCCTGGCGGCCTGCTGCTGGCTGATCGCAACCGCCGACCAGCCGCGAAGCAACTCGTAGTCCACCAAGGTCGTGTGCAGGATCAACGACCGGATGGGGTCCACGACACCCTGGTTGGGATTGTCCCTGGGCTCGTGATATGCCAACCGCAACTCGAAGGCGTTCTTCTGCGACTTGAGCCGCTGGGGCCGGGCGGCGATCTCCCGGGCAGAGATGACCTCAATCACGACCGGGTTGCTGACGGCCCGGACGGGCTTGCCCGGCGCGTTTTTGGTGGCCGTCGCCGTGAACGCCACGCGGATCGTGTGTTTCCCGCCCGTAAGCTTTAGTTGCTCAGGCCGGGCCTCCCCGGGCCTGCGGGCCTCCTGGGAGGTCTTCAGCTCCCACCCCGCGCCCAGATCGACGGCAATGTCGTCGTACTGGCGACCGGGAGGGAACGGTTTCGGTGCCGGAATGGTCCCACGATTGCGGGGCGACTGCCGATACCACTCCCCGTCCACTTCCACTTCGCACGAATAGCCCCACGCGCGAACAAGCAGATTCCGCTGGCCTTGATTGCGGACGTTGGCCCAAAGCCGCACAACCCGGCCCTCGTTCCACCTCGATTTCGTCGCCCGCAGCCGGACCTGCACGCCCTCGACCGCCTCTCCCCACTCCGGTATCGAAGACGACGACGTCGACGAAGGTCCCGCTGCCGTTTTCTCTGCCGGTAGCGTGGCGAGTTCTGCGGCGGCCTTTTCCGCCGGTTTCGACTGAGGCTCGCCCGCCGTGGCCGCATAGGCGACCAGCGCGCCGATCAGCAGCAGCACGGCAACACTGCCGCCCAGCCACGTGCGGCGCCCTTCCTGATCATTCCCGGGCAGACCCAACACCCGGCGGATACGCGACGGCAGCGGTGCTCCGTCGGCCGCCACGCCCACTTTCACGGGGAAGATGCCGGCAGGCTCGTGGCGGAGCTCTTCCAGTCGCGTCAAGGCCCGGGCGTAGAGCAGCCGGTCGCCGCAACCGGCCACCGCCAGATCGTCGCAGCAGGCCTCGCGCTCGATCCCGATCCGACGCGAAACCCACCACACGGCCGGATGGTAGAACAGGAGCGTCTCGATTGCCGCCTGCAAGAGGTTCAACAGATAGTCGTGCCGGCGGATATGGGCCAACTCGTGCGCCAGAATCAGCTCCAACTGCTCCGCCGGCAACTCGCCAAGGATGCTCGCCGGCAGCAGAATCACCGGCCGCAGCCAGCCGATCACCGTGGGCACTTCGACCAGCGTAGACTCCAACAACTGCACCGCCCGGTTGATTCCCAGGCGCCTGAGCAGACGCTCGAGCATCTGCCGGGCAGCATCCGATGCCGGGCTGGTACCGAGCTGACAGAGCCGCCGAAGATACATCCACCCACTCAAACGCCACACTGACAGGACAAATGTGCCTACGATCCAGAAACAGACCACCCACGGCAACGCCGGGCGTATCCACTGCGACGCGCGGACCGCCAGCGGATCGCCGGTCGCCGCCTCCATATCATCAGGGAACTCGCTCGATGCCAGGGCCGGTGATGCCACGGGAACCGGTACGGCTGGAGTGGGGGCCATCGCAGGGCCCCGTGTCTGCTGGATCCGGTACGGCTCGATTGCGCCCGGATCCGCCCCGGCAAAATCAGCCGGTAACCCCGCGCCCCGCAACTCGACAGCCGCGCCGGCAGGTTCCGTCACCGGCGGCGGGGATATCAGCCAGGCAGTGATCGGCACCGATAGGGCCATCACCAACAGGGCCGTCCACGCCGTCAGATACCGGGCGCCGGCCGAGCGGCCACGAAGTATCCGCAGCGCCACCGCCACAATCATGGCAATCAACAAGCCCTGCCAAAGGAAGTGAAGCAATCCGCATCCGAAGCGATGGATCAGCGGACTTCCCCAAAGGGCTTCAAGCAGGTTCATTGCTATCTCCTTTCGATTTCGTCCAACAGTGCTCGGATCTCCGCTAGCTCCTCAGGCGTGACTTTCTTGGCATTGAGGGCTTGCATCACCAGCCTCTGGGCCGACCCTTCGAACGCCCGGTCCAACAAGTCGCCCACCAACTGCTGTTGGGTCTTTTCCGCGGGGCGTTGCGGCCGATACACGTGTGAGCGACTGGTCTCGTCTCTCAGCAGCAGCCCCTTCTCGGTCATGATCTGCATGAACTTCAATACGGTTGTGTAGCCGGTCGGCTTCTCCGCGCTGAGGACGCCGTGGACCTGGCGGACGGTACTGGGGCCACGCCGCCAAAGCACCCGCAGAATGGCCAACTCTGCGTCGGTCGGTCGCGGAATTCTCTTTCTCTTCGCCATCGAATCACACCCTCCTTGCGGTCGAGGTTCTGTCTGGTCGATATCATAGACGGCCTTAGTATACGAAAGGTTCCGTAGATGTCAACGAACGTTTTCGTACGCGAGCGGCCGCCGCTGGCCGTTATCGGCGCAACTCCCCGCACTGCAACGAGTTAAAGAAAATCAAGAAATCCGCCAGAGGGAGCGTCCCAAATTAGGAATTTCGGTTCTGACTCGGATTGACAAGTGCGGCGCTGCCGGGGGCCGACGTACCGTCGGCCGCTAAACGTGTCTGTCGGCCGCGCGTCGCTGTTTAGCGGCCGCCGGCTGTCGGCCGCGCGTCGCTGTTTAGCGGCCGCCGACTGTCGGCCGCGCGTCGCCGTTTAGCGGCCGCCGGTACGGCGGCCTGAGCGTCACGCAACGCAACAACTGTCAGCAAAGCAACTTGCGCCGTGAGACGATCCCCCGCCAGAGGCAGCAAAAAAAGCCTCCTCACCAGAATTCGTGGGTGAATTCGGGCTCGGGGAGGGCTC